>JAKONM010000205.1 GCA_022701925.1 Microbacteriaceae bacterium | reverse complement strand
GTTCGCGCTGGCCGTCAACGAGGAGAACGCCGCGGGCGGCCGGGTCGTCACCGCGCCCACGAACGGCGCCGCAGGCATCGTGCCCGCCGTGCTGCTGCACGCCCTCGCGCTGCGGCTGCCCGACGGGGACGAGGCGGCCCGGGCCGACCTGGCGCGGCGCTTCCTGCTGACCGCGACCGCCATCGGCTCGCTCTGCGCGGGCAACGCGTCCATCAGCGGCGCCGAGAGCGGCTGCCAGGGCGAGGTCGGCTCGGCCAGCTCGATGGCCGCGGGCGCGCTGTGCGCGGTGCTCGGCGGCACCCCGGCCCAGGTGGAGAACGCGGCCGAGATCGCGATGGAGCACAACCTGGGCCTCACGTGCGACCCGGTCGGCGGCCTGGTGCAGGTGCCCTGCATCGAGCGGAACGCGATGGGCGCCTCCAAGGCCCTGGTCGCCGCGCGCCTGGCGCTGCAGGGCGACGGGCGGCACCTGGTCTCGCTGGACGCCGTGATCGAGACCATGCGGCAGACCGGCGTGGACATGCGCGACGAGTACAAGGAGACCGCCCGGGGCGGCCTCGCCGTCAACGTGGTGGAGTGCTGAGCCGCTGACGCTGGGCGCCCGACCCGCTCGGCGAGCGGCTCGCGTCGGCTGGGAGATCGACGCGAGCGCGGGGCGTGTCGCGCCGTGGCCGCGCGGCCCGAGGAGGATCGGACCATGCGAGACCTCGAGCACGAGCACCACCTGGGCGACGAGCCCGCGAGGACCGGGGACGGCCGGGAGACCACGGTGCACCTGGGCCGGCACAGCGTGACGGGCGGCTTCGACCTGCCCGGCGAGTTCGACCTGCCGCCGGAGCAGCCGGTCGTGCTGGTCGGCGAGGTGCCGTGGGAGCTGCGCGAGGCGGACTGAGGCCGCGCCGCGGCACGTCAGCGGGTCGGCGGGCGTGCTCCTGACTCGACGCGCAGCGGCTGGAACGACCGGGCGAGGCGTCGGATCAGCCGCTGGCCGTCGCGTCAGGCGGCGCGTGCCCGCGTCAGGACCTCGTGCGGCGCGGGCGCAGGCGCCGCAGCGGACCGATCGCGCCCGCCTCGATGCGGATCGCCTCGTCCGTGCGGCGCAGCAGGCGGGCCCGGCCCTCGAGGTCGGGCTCCGCGGCGAGGCGGCGCAGCAGCGCGCCGCACGTCTCCACGCGCAGGCGGGCGTCCGCGGCGTCGTCGGGGCGGTAGAGCGGGTCCGCCGCGTAGCGCTCCAGCACCCGGGCCAGGTCGGCGGTGCCGAGCACCCGGCCGACGGCGCCGGGCCGCTCGAACTGCCGCTCGGCGGCCAGCAGCACCGCGCCGTCGTCGTCCAGCAGCGCCTCACCCTCCAGCTCGACGGCCAGGCGCAGGTCGCAGAGGATGCGGTCCAGGGCGGCGACCCGCTGGGCGGGCGTCGCCGCGCGGCGCTGGTCGGCGAAGCCGGCCAGGAACCGGTCCGCGGTGGGGGCTGCGCGCACCGCGCCAGCCTGACCCGGCCGGCCGCGAAGGCGCTGAGTGCCACGATGGGGGCCATGGCGGAGAGCATCCATCGGCACGTGGACTACGACCGCGGCGCGCTGGACGAGGCCGATCTGGACCCCGATCCGATCGCGCAGCTGGCCGCCTGGCTGGCCGACGCGGAGGCGGCGGACGTCGCCGAGCCGAACGCGATGGTGCTGTCGACGGTGGACGCCACCGGGCCGACCAGCCGCACCGTGCTGCTGAAGGGGCTGACCGCGGGGCGGCTCGAGCTGGTCACGAACTCGGGCTCGCGCAAGGGCCGGGCCCTGGCGGCCGACGGGCGCGTCTCGCTGCTGTTCCCCTGGTACCCGCTGCAGCGGCAGGTGCTGGTCGACGGCGACGCCGAGCCCGCTCCGGCGGCGATGAGCGACGCCTACTGGGCCACCCGCCCGCGCGGCTCGCAGCTGGGCGCCTGGGCGAGCCGCCAGTCGGCGCCGCTGGCCGACCGCGCGGACCTGGACGCGGCCGTGCGGGAGGCGGGGGCCCGCTTCCCCGAGCACGTGCCGCGCCCGCCCTTCTGGGGCGCCTGGCTGGTGCGGCCCCGGCGCGTGGAGTTCTGGCAGGGGCGGCCCTCCCGGCTGCACGACCGCCTGGTGTACTCCCCGGCCGGCGAGGGCTGGTCGATCCAGCGGCTGCAGCCGTGAGCGGAGGAGCGATGGGCACGACGACGGGCGCCGGACGGCTGGCCGGCACGACGGCGCTGGTGACCGGCGCCTCGAGCGGCATCGGCGCCGCGACCGCGCAGGCGCTGCACGCGGAGGGCGCGACCGTGGTGGCGGTCGCCCGGCGGGAGGACCGGCTGCGCGACCTGGCGGAGCGGCTGGGCGAGCGCCTGGTGCCCGTGACGGCCGACCTCGTCGAGGCGGACGCGGCGACGCGGGCGGTCGACGCGGCGATCGGGGCGACCGGGCGCCTCGACGTGCTGGTCAACAACGCCGGGGTCATGCTGCTGGGCCCGGTCGTCGACGGGTCGCTGGACGACCAGCTGCGGATGCTCGAGATCAACACCGCGGCGCTGCTGCGGCTGACCCACGCCGCGCTCCCCCACCTGCTGCGCGCCGCCGCCGACCCGCTGCGGAGCGTCGCGGACCTGGTGAACGTGTCGTCGCTCGGCGGTCGACGCGCCAGCGAGGGGTCCGCCGCCTACGCCCTGACCAAGTTCGGCCTCGGCGGGTACAGCGAGTCGCTGCGGCAGGAGGTCACGGAGCGGCACGTGCGGGTCGGCCTGGTGGAGCCGGGCGCGACGGAGACGGAGCTGCGCACCCACCTGTCGCCCGACCTGCAGCGGAAGCAGGCGGCGCGCTACGAGCAGGTGCAGCTGCTGCTGGCCGAGGACGTCGCGGACGCGATCACCTGGATGGTCACGCGGCCGCGGCACGTCGCGGTCAACGAGGTGCTGGTGCGGCCGACGGAGCAGAAGTCCTGATGCCGCGCACCGGTCGCGCATCGGAAGCCCTGGCAGCCTGACCGGCATGCCCGCCCCCGCCGCACGCCGCTCCGCCGTCCTGGTCGTCAACCCTCGGTCGCGGCGCGGCGCCCGGCTGCTGGAGGGCGCGGAGGCGCGCTTCGAGCGGGCGGGCCTGCGCCTGATCGGGGTGCGGCGGATCGAGGACGACCTGCGCGCCGTGGTGGACGCGGCCATCGCCGACGGGCCCGACGTGGTCGTGCTGGCCGGCGGGGACGGCACCGTCTCCTCCGCCGTCGGCCGGTTCGCCCACCGCGACGCCGTGCTGGGGCTGGTGCCCACCGGCACCACCAACAACTTCGCCCGCTCGCTGGGCCTGCCCATGGACGCGGACGCCGCCCTCGCGCTGATCGCCCGAGGGGTGATCACGGACGTCGACCTGGGGCTGGCGGGTGACGAGCACTTCGCCAACGTGGCGACCGTCGGCATCTCGGTGGCCGTGGCGCAGAGCGTGCCCCCGGGGTTGAAGAAGGTGCTCGGTCGCGCCGCCTACGGGCTGACCGGGCTGGTCGCCCTGGTGCGGCACCGGGCGGTCGTCACCTCGCTGGAGACCGAGCGGGGCGTCGTGGCCTACCGCACCCACCAGCTGATCGTCGCGAACGGCCGCTTCCACGGCGGGATGCTGATCGGCGACGGCATCGACCCCGACGACGACCGGCTCGTCGTGTTCCACCTGGGCGACCACCGCCGCCTCGAGCTGCTGCGCAGCCTGCTGCTGATGGCGCTGGGCCGGCCGCGCACCCTGACCGACGTCAACTCGACGAGCGTCCAGCGGGCGCGGCTGACGGCGGTGCCGCCGCAGGACGTCGAGCTGGACGGCGAGGTGCGGGCCAGGACCCCCGTCGACCTGTCGATCGACCTGGAGGCGCTGAAGGTCGTCGTGCCGAAGGCGTTCCCGTCGGACACGACCGGGTGACTCGCGGGTGACCCCTCCGGACGAGCAGGAGGAGGCGCTGCGCCGGCGCCTGTACCGGCCCGGCGCCTCCGACGAGGACGTGGCCGCCTACTCCCGCGGGCGGAGCGCGTCGCCCGAGCCCGAGCCGGGCGCACCGGGGACGGAGCCGCCGACGCGCCCGTCCCGCGCCCGGCGCCGGGCGGGCGCGGCACTCGTCGCCGTCGCCGCCGCCGCGCTCGCCGCGGCTGCGGTCCTGCCGCGGCCGGCCTCGGACGGGCCGGCGCCGACCGCCTCCGCGAGCACCCCCGCCGCGGTCGAGACGGTCGTGCGCACGGGCACCGCGGACCGCAACGGCTTCGTGCGGGCGCTGACCGCCGCCGGCCGGGCCGGCGTGTCGGGCTGGCTCGACCGCAACGCGCGGCGGCTGCCCGGCGTGCTGGGGCGGGCGACCCGCTCGGACACCCTGGAGTTCGCCGGCTCCGGCAGCCGGACGCTGCGGCTGGACCCGCCCTCGATCGGGCAGGACGGCGGGCACGTGACGGTGCTGGTCGTCACGGCCGTCGACGCGCGGCTGACCTGGACCCTGGTGGACGCGTCCCCGGGCGCGGGCGGCGACGCGGTCGCCGGATCCCGCAGCGCGCTGCAGCGGGCGGGCGCGCTGACCTCCGCCTCGGTCGACTGGGCGCCCGGGCGCCGGCCCGGCACGCTGCTGGTGGTGGCGCCCGACGGCGTGCGCTGGGGCGTCGCGGCCGTCTTCTCCGCCTGACCGGCCGGGATGCGGGGAAGCGGCGGTCACAGCCGATGCGAGGCGCACGAGCGGCCGCCTCACGGACTGATCCCTCATCATCTGGAGCATGTCGCTCACCGTCGAGGGTCGTTCCACGACCGCAGCCCGCCCGCTCTGCGGCACCTGCGGCAGCCCGCTCTTCCCCACCATCGTCGGCCCGCGGTGCCCGATCCACGGCGCGGAGGTCGCCCGCTGAACCCCGACGCGGTGCGCGACTGGTTCGACGACTGGCTGGACGCCTGCAACAGCCACGACCTGGTCCGGGTCGGCGGGCTGCTGGCCACGGACGTGCGCCGGGCCGGCCGGCCCCGCGGCGCCGACGCCTGGCTGCGCGACCTCGACGAGCTGCTGACCGCCTTCCCCGACCACCGGTGGAAGCGCATCGCGGTGCTGGTGGAGGAGGACCGGCTGGCGGCGCACCTGCGCACCCGCGGCACCCATCGCGGCGACTGGCGGGGCGTCCGGGCGACGGGGCGGCACGTCGGGGTCGCCGAGTTCGGCTTCTTCCGCGTGCACGCCGGACGCCTGGTCGAGCACGCGGGCTCCGACGACGGGGCGGCCCTGCTGGCGCAGCTGCGGGACTGATCCGGCGCCGGGTCCGCCCCCGTCGCATGTGAGCGCGCCGCCGATGCGCGGCCGCTCCCCCGCGCTGCCAGCCCGCGGTCGGAACACTGACGCCATGGAACCCACCAGGCGGCAGCTGATCGGCGGCGCAGGCGTCCTCGCGGCGCCGCTCGCGCTGGCGGGATGCGGCTTCATCCCCACCGGCGCCTCGCCGTCCGCCGACGCGCAGACGCTCACCTTCACGACCTGGGGCACCTCGGCCGAGCTCACCGGCTTCCGCCGGGCCATCGCCTCCTTCCAGAAGGCGCGCGCGGGCGCGACCGTCGAGCTGAACGCCGTGCCCTACGAGCAGATGTTCACGAACATCGACGCGCAGATCCAGGCGGGCAACCCGCCGGACGTCTTCCGCGTGCCGTACTACACGTTCGGCGCCTACGCCGGGCAGGGGCAGCTGCTGGACCTGTCGCCGCACCTGTCCTCCGGGTTCGCCGACCGGTTCACGCCCCAGGCCTGGGCCGCCGTGCAGAGCGGCGGGAAGCCGTACGGGGTGCCGCACCACACCGACACCTCCGTCGTCTTCGTGAACCGGCGGGCCCTGGACGACGCCGGCGTCGGCGCCGTGCCGCAGACGGCGGACGACGCCTGGACGTGGTCGCAGTTCCGCGCCGTGGCGCAGCGCCTGCGCCGCGCGCAGCCGGACCGGAAGTACCCGTTCGCGGTGAACTGGCAGGGCAACGGCGTCACCCGCTGGCTCAGCTGGCTGTTCCAGGCCGACGGGCGGTTCCTGAACGAGACGCTCACCGCGTCCGCGATCGACTCGCGCGCCGCCCGCACCGCCGTCGACTTCACCCGCTCGTTCTTCCCGGACCGGCTGGTGCCCGCCAACGACTCCGTGAAGTCGACGACCTACGCTGCGGACACCTGGTACGACCAGACCACGGCCATGGTCTTCTCCGGCGCCTTCGCCATCCCCGACGCCGACAGCGCGCTGAAGTTCGACTGGACCGCGACCCCGGCCCCCCGCAACGTGCGCGCCGGCGGGGACTTCGGCGGCAACGCGCTGGTGGCGACGAAGGGGGCGGAGGGCAAGGCCGAGCTGATCGCCGCCTTCTTCGAGCACGTGACGCAGGAGTCGCAGATGCGGGACTTCTGCGAGCGGGCCTCGCTGCTGCCCACGAGGGCGGACCTGGTGGAGGGCGGGATCGAGTTCGCGGTGCGGCCCGAGCTGACGCCGGTGCTGCTGGGTCAGGCCCGCGCCGTGCGGGCGGAGGACTCCGCGCAGGTGGCGTCACCCGACATGTCGAAGATCATCAGCGTGCTGCAGGACGGGCTCGAGCAGGCGTTCGTCGGCGGCCGGGGCGTGGACGCGACCGTGCAGGCGCTGGCCTCCGGCATCGACCGGGCCGTGGGCGCGTGACCGCCGTCACCGCCCCTCGACGCCGCCGGTCCCGCGGCGGCCGTGAGACCGCCGTCGCCTACGGGCTGATCGCACCGAACCTGCTGCTGCTCGGCCTGTTCGTGCTGCTGCCGCTGGCCTGGGCCGTGTCGATCAGCTTCCAGCGCACCGACGGCTTCGGCGGCGGGGTCTTCACCGGCCTCGACAACTACGCCCGCCTGCTGGCCGACCCCGTGTTCTGGCGCTCCACCGGCAACACGCTGCTGTTCACGCTGATCACGACCCCGCTCTCCATGGGGCTGGGGCTCGGCGCGGCGCTGCTGCTGAACTCGGTGCTGCCGGCCCGCGCGGTGTTCCGCTCGATCCTGATCCTGCCGATGGCGGTGTCCGGGGTGGCGACGGCACTGATCGGGCTGCTGGTGTTCGACGAGAACTCCGGCGTGCTGAACGAGCTGCTGCGCTTCGTCGGGCTGCCGGCCGTGCAGTGGCAGTCGGGCGGGGCCGCCGCGTTCCTCTCCATCGTGCTCGTCACGCTGTGGTGGCGCACCGGTTTCAACATGCTGATCTACCTGGCGGGGCTGCAGGGGCTGTCGCCCGAGCTGCAGGAGGCCGCGATGCTCGACGGCACCTCGTGGTGGCAGCGCCTGCGCCTGGTCACCGTGCCGCTGCTCGGCCCCTCCAGCTTCTTCCTGCTGGTCATCAACGTCATCTACTCGTTCCAGGTCTTCGACCTGGTGTTCGTGATGACCGGCGGCGGGCCCCAGGACGCGACCAGCGTGCTCGTGACCTACGCGTACCAGAACGGCTTCGTCGTGCGGGACCAGGGGTACGCGGCCGCGATCGGCATGGTGCTGCTGGTCTTCGCCCTGGTGTTCACCGCGGTGCGCTGGCGCACCAGCCGCACGAAGGACCTGACCGGATGACCCGCGCCGACCCCCTCGCCCGCCCGTCCGTCCGTCCGTCGAGCCGAACGGCCGCGCCGAGACGCCCCCGCCGCGCCTCCCGCCTGGGCCTGGCGGCGCGGATCCTCGCGGCGGTCGTCGTCGCCGCGGTCGTGCTGTTCCCGCTGTACTGGATGCTGGTCGTCGCGCTCTCCAGCCGCTCGGACCTGCTCGGCGGCGACCTGCGGCTGGTGCCCCGCACCCTGACCCTGGAGAACTTCGACCGGGTGCTGGGCTCGTTCCCCGTATGGACCTGGTTCGGCAACTCCACGGCGATCGCGATCACCACCGCGGTGCTGACGGTGGGCGTGAACATGCTGGCCGGGTACGCCTTCGCGCACCTGCGGTTCCGCGGCTCCACCGCGCTGTTCCTGGTGGCGCTCGCCACCCTGACGCTGCCCGTGCAGGTGATCATGGTCGCCCTGTTCCGCCTGGTCACCGACCTGGGGCTCTACGGCAGCTACTGGGCCGTGATCCTGCCGACGGCGGCCAGCGCGTTCGGGCTGTTCCTCGCCCGGCAGTTCCTGCTGGGCATCCCGAAGGAGCTGATCGAGGCGGCCCGCATGGACGGCGCCGGGCACCTGCGGGTCTTCCGCAGCGTGGTGCTGCCCCTCTCCAAGCCGCTGCTGGCGGTGCTGTTCTTCATGAGCCTGCTGGCCAGCTGGAACGACTTCGCCTGGCCGCTGATCGCGCTGAAGGAGAACCGGCTGTTCACGCTGCCGATCGGGCTGCTCTACCTGCAGAGCGAGAACGGCCCGGACTACGGCACGACGATGGCCTTCGCGCTGCTCGACGTGGTGCCGATGGTCGTGCTCTTCCTGGTCTTCCAGCGGTACTTCGTGCAGGGCTTCGCGCGCAGCGGCATCCGCTGAGCCGGCGGATCCGGGGCAGGATCGGCGGGGTGGCGGAGCAGCGGCAGGACCGGGAGGCGCTGCGCCGACGGCTCTACCGGCCGGACGCCTCCCCGGACGACCTGCAGCGCTTTGCCTCCGCGGCGCCGCGGACCGCTCGGCGGGCCGGGGCGTCCGCGACCCCGACCCCTCGCCGGCGCCGACCGCGGCCCTCCCGGCGCGCGGTCGGGGCGGCGGGGGTCGCCGCCGTGCTGCTGGTGGTCGCCGGTGCGCTGCTGCTGCGACCGACCGGTGCGCCGCCCGCTCCGGCGCCGACGGGCGTCGCGCTGTCGGCGGAGGACCGCTCCGAGCTGCTGCAGAACCTGGCCCGCGGCGGCGACGCGGGCATCGCCGCCTACCTGGTCACCCATCCCTCCCCGCCCGGGCTGGTCGCGACCGACGGCACGATCACCGACGAGCTGCACGGCTCGGGACCCGGCACGCTGCCGCTGGACGTCTCGCAGGTGCCGGCCGGCGCGGGCCGCGCGACCGTGCTCGTCGTCGTCGCGCAGCCGGTGCACGTCGCCTGGCAGGCGCTGCGCCTGGGCACGGACGGCAGCCCCGTCGTCGTGCTGCGCCCGGTGGCCGAGCGTCAGGGCGACCAGGCCGCCGGGGCGCTGACCACGGCCACCTTCGCCCACTCCGACGGCGGGCGGCCGGTGCGGCTGCGCGTGGACGTGCCCGACGGGGTGCGCTGGGGCGCGGCCGTGGTCTTCACCCGCTGACCGGCCGGACTCCGCCTCGGTACGGTGACCGGGTGCCGACCGCCGCCGACGTGCCGACCACCGCCCGGCTGCGCGAAGAGGGCAGGGCCGCCCGTTCCGCGCTGCCGCTGTCGGCGCACGCCGACCTGGCCGTGCCGCAGCGGGACCCCGCGGCGATCCTGGCGGAGCAGAACGAGACGCGGCAGCCCGACCTGGTCGAGCTGCGGATGCAGCGCACGCTGACCGACTCGTTCGCCTTCTACCGCGGCACCGCCGCCATCATGGCCACCGACCTCACGGCCACCGCCTCGACCGGTGCGGCGGTGGTCGCGGACGGCGACGCGCACCTGCAGAACTTCGGCGTCTTCGCGAGCCCCGAGCGCTCCCTGGTCTTCGACCTGAACGACTTCGACGAGGCCGGCACGGCGCCGTGGGAGTGGGACGTGAAGCGGCTGGCCGTCAGCGCCTTCCTCGCGGCGCGCTCGCTCGGCGCGGACCCGGCGGGGTGCACCGCCGCCGCGGAGTCGTCGGTCGCCGGCTACCGCGACGCCATCGGCGCGCTGGCGGCCCTGACCGTGCTGGAGCGGTACTACGTGCGAAGCGACGAGGCCGACCTGCGCGCGGCGCTCGGCTCCCGTCGCGGGGCGGCGCTCGAGCGGACGGTCGCGAAGGCCCGGCGCCGCACCTCCCTGCGCGCCGCGGAGCGCATGACCGAGCTGCTGCCGGACGGGCGACGCCGCTTCGTCGAGGACCCGCCGGTGCTCGTGCACCGGCCGGACTCGCAGCCCGGGCACACCGAGCGCCTGCTCGACACGTACCTGGAGTCGGTGGATCCCGGGGTGCGCGAGCTGCTGTCGCGCTTCCGCATCGACGACGTGGCCCGCAAGGTCGTCGGCGTCGGCAGCGTCGGCACGCGCTGCTGGCTGATCGTGCTGCGCGGCCCCGACGGCGAGCCGCTGCTGCTGCAGATCAAGCAGGCGGTGCGCAGCGTGCTCGAGTCGCACGGCCTGCAGCCCCAGCCCGGGCTCGCCCCGCTCACGGCGCCGGGGCGGGAGGGGCTGCGCGTGTTCTCGCACCAGCGCGTGCTGCAGGCGGTGGGCGACCCCTTCCTCGGGCACTTCGAGGGCCGCAGCCACGACTACTACGTGCGGCAGTACCACGACATGAAGGGCGCGATCCGGCTGGCGGACCTGTCGGCGGAGGAGCTGCGGGCCTACGTGCGCACCTGCGGCACCGTGCTGGCGCGGGCGCACGCGCAGAGCGCGGCGGCCGCAGCGATCGCGGAGTACCTGCACGACGGCGAGGAGTTCGACCGTGCCGTGGCCGCCTGGTCGGCGCGCTACGCGGCGGTCGCGGACGCCGACTTCGTGCGGGTCCGCGAGGCCTTCGCCTGACCCGTCAGCCGCGGATCCGCGGTTGCTCCGCGCGATCGCGGCTGTTCCACCGACCGCAGGTGCACGCAGCAGCCGCAGACGACGGTCGTGCAGGGGGCCGGCCCCTCCGGGTCAGCGGCCCAGGGCTCGGCGCAGCAGGCCGGCGGGGCCGCGGTCGGCGCTGGCGGCGCACTCCTGCAGCGCCACCTCGATGCGGTGCGCGGCGCGCTGCACGTCCAGGTGCTGCAGCTCGCGGGTCAGATGGCGGGCCAGCTGGCCGCAGAGCTCCAGCTCGGTGCGGCGGGCGGCTCCGCGGCTGGGGCGCCCCTCGAGCGCCGCCAGGTGCGCCTCGAGCACCAGCAGCAGGCCGGAGGCGGGCAGGATGCGGGCCACGGCGCCGTTCGGCTGGAACTGGCGCTCGAAGGCCACGACGAGCTGCTCCTCGTCCGTCAGGACCAGGTCGGCCATGCGCTCCACGGCGGCGCGCAGCACGGTCTCGACCCGCTCGATCCGGATGAGCGGGCGGCCGACGGCGCCGCGGCGGCGGTCGGCGAAGAACTCGTCGAGGCAGACGGCGGTGGAGAGCGTGGGGAGCACGCCGGACATCCTGACGCACCCCCGGGCGGGGGTCACTCCCCCAGTTGCCTGAGCATCCGCCGAGACCGCGGCCGGTCAGACCGGCTTCGCGACGTCCGGCAGCACCTCCGCGCCGGGCAGCGCGGCCAGCACCTGCCCCGGCACCAGCAGCTTCGAGCGGCGCACGCCGGATCCGACGACGACCAGGGGCTCCGCGGCCGCCTCCGCCGCCACGAGCACCGGCCAGCCCGGCGGCAGACCGATGGCCGTGATGCCGCCGAACTCCATGCCGGACGCGTCCACCGCGGTCGCGCGCGGCAGGAAGGAGGCCTTGCGCACGTCGAGGCGCCGGCGCACCGCGCCGTTGACGTCCGCCCGGTGGGTCGACGGGACCAGGCAGGCGGCGGTGCGCTGCTCCCCCGCCCTGGTGCCGCCGACCAGCACGCAGTTGACCAGCCAGGCGGCCCGCAGCCCGTAGGCCTCCTGCGTCGCCGCGGTGTCGGACAGGGCCGGGTCGATCTCGACCACGCCGACCCGCTGCAGCAGCCCCTGCTCGGTCAGTGCGGCCAGCACCGGGTCCGCCAGCAGGTCGGGCCGTTCGCCGGCGGGCACGCCGGCCAGCGCCCCCAGCACGAGACCGGTCACGCGGCGGAGCCCGCGAGTCGGACGACCTCGTGCACCAGGTCGGCGACGGTCTGCGGCTGCTCCAGGGAGGGCAGGTGCGCGACGCCGGGCAGCACGCGGCCCTCGACGTTCGGCAGGCGCTCGGCCATCAGCTCGTAGAACGGCCGGTCGGGCGGCATGTCCAGGTCGCCCCACACGGCGAGCCCCGGCGTCTCGATCCGCGCGAGGGCGTGCCAGGCGTCCAGGTCGGCGTCGCCGCGGCGGCCCGCTCCGCCCTGCAGCGCGCGGCGGTTCATGTCGGCCGCCAGCTCGCGGGCCGGCCCTCCGACGCGGCCCTCCGGCTCGGTCGGCCCGTCGAGCCAGAGGTGCAGCTCCAGCCGCACCTGCTCCTCCAGGTCGCCCGCGGCCTCCGCAGCGGACGACGCCTCCAGCAGCGCCGCCGTCGCCGGATCCGCCTGCCACTGCACCGGCTCGCCCTCGTCCGTCATGCCGCTCGCCGCGCTGCCGATCAGCACCAGGCCCGCGACGCGGTCGGGCCGCGTCAGCGCGGCGTCGAGCGCGATCCCGCCGCCCATCGAGTTGCCCACCAGCACGGCGCGCTCGGCGCCCACGGCGTCGAGCACCGCCCACAGGTCGGCGAGGTGCGTGAAGTCGCCCTCCCCCGCCGGGGAGTCGCCGTACCCGCGCCGGTCCACCGCGACCGCGTCGAGCCGCTGGTCGAGCAGCGGCAGCACCTGCCGCCACGAGCGGCGGTCCGCGACGCCGGCGTGCAGCAGGACCACCGCGGTGCCGCCCGCCTCGCCGCTGCGGTCGGCCGCCAGGACGGCGCCGTCGGGGGTGCGCACCGCGAAGTCGTTCACGGCTCCACCGTGGCACCCGCGGCCGGCGGCGGCAACACCGCGCCGGGAATGCGACGAGCCCGCCTCCCCAGCGGGGAGACGGGCTCGTGCGAAGCGCTGCCGTCAGACGGCGTCACGCGTGTTGATCAGATGAGACCGATCAGAGCGGGCGGATGTTCGCGGCCTGCGGGCCGCGGTCGCCACGAGCGATGTCGAACTCGACACGCTGGTTCTCCTCGAGGGAACGGTAGCCGTTCCCCGTGATTGCGGAGAAGTGGGCGAACAGGTCCGAGCCGCCCTCGTCGGGAGCGATGAAGCCGTAGCCCTTCTCGCTGTTGAACCACTTCACGACACCACTGGCCATTGGTATTACCTCCGTATTGACCGAGCACAGCGCGACTTCCGCGCCGTGACGTCACGCTGAACACACACGCCGGAGAACCCCGGGCGAAGCCCGGCCGTACACGACCCACCTGTCAACACAACTGCTTCAGCAGGATAGTGCCCGCCGGCGCTGCGCGCGACCCGCGGGCCGGAATCGGCGGCCGCCGCGCCGACGGATGCACCGCCTGGCACCATCGCGGGATGACCGATTACGAGCCCGGCGTCTGCAACATCGGCCCCGCCGAGATCGCGAGGCGTCGCGACGGCGGCGTCGTCGGCCTGGCGGCGGGAGCCGCCGTGATCGCGGCGGCCGTCGGCTTCGGCCTGCCGAAGCCGGTGCGGCTGCTCGCCGCGCTGCCGCTGTTCGGGGGCGCCTCGGGGCTGCTGCAGGCACGAGCGCGCTTCTGCAGCGGCTTCGGCCTGCGGGGGCTCGCGAACTTCGCCGACCTCGGGCGCTCGACCGCCGTCGAGGACGCCGAGGACCGGGCCGCCGACCGCGCGAAGGCGCTGCGGATCCTGGGCGCCGCGACGGCGGTCGGCGCCGGCGGGGCCGCGCTCTCGCTGCTGCTGCCCTGACGGCGGACGCCCGGGCGAGGACGTGCAGGATGACCGCCGGCCGCCGGCGCCGCATCGCGTGCACCGGCGGCGACGTCCGTCCCGCATGAAAGAGGTGCCTCCGTGCCCACCACCGTCCCCGCCCTGCTGACCGACTCCTCCGGCGGCTCCTTCCACCGCGGCACCGTCGAGCGCCGCGACGTCGGCGCGCACGACGTCGCCATCGACGTGAAGTTCGCCGGCATCTGCCACAGCGACATCCACCAGGCCCGCGAGGAGTGGGGCTCGGCCATCTTCCCGATGGTGCCCGGGCACGAGATCGCGGGCGTCGTCACGGCCGTCGGCGACGAGGTGACGGAGCACGCGGTCGGCGACCGCGTCGGCATCGGCTGCTTCGTGGACTCCTGCCGCGAGTGCGAGTACTGCCTGGCCGGCGAGGAGCAGTTCTGCCTGAAGGGCAACGTCGCCACCTACAACGGCCGCCAGTACTCGGGCGAGCCGACCTACGGCGGCTACAGCACCGCGATCGTCGCCGACGAGCGCTACGTGCTGCGCATCCCCGAGGGCATCGGGCTGGACGTCGCCGCCCCCCTGCTGTGCGCCGGCATCACCACCTACAGCCCGCTGCGCCACTGGAACGCCGGCCCCGGCTCGAAGGTCGCCGTCGTCGGCCTGGGCGGCCTCGGTCACATGGCGGTGCAGCTGGCCCATGCCATGGGCGCCGAGGTCACCGTGATCTCCCGATCCCGCTCCAAGGAGCAGGACGGCGCGAAGCTGGGCGCGGACCACTGGGTCGCCACGGAGGAGGAGGGCGCGCTGAAGGCCCTGCGCAACACCTTCGACCTGATCATCAACACGGTCTCGGCCGACGTGGACGTCGACGGCCTGGCCGGCACGCTGCGCGTCGGCGGCAGCCTGGTCTACGTGGGCGCGCCCGCCGACCGCCAGTCGTTCGCGGTCTTCTCGCTGATCGGCGGCCGCCGCAGCATCGCCGGATCGAACATCGGGGGCATCCGCGAGACCCAGGAGATGCTCGACTTCTGCGGCGAGCACGGCATCGGCTCGGTCGTCGAGGTGATCGGGGCCGACGAGGTCGACGCCGCCTACGACCGGGTGGTCGAGGGCAAGGTGCACTACCGCGTCGTCATCGACACGGCCACGATCCCGGCCTGATCGAGGGTCGGGACCGTCGCGTCCGCGCGGCGGCCCCGACCCCTCCGTCCGGCCGAGGCTGCAGATGTGCTGCCCGTGCCCGGCGTGGGCGGAAGGCGCGTCCTAGGCTGTCGGCGCTGCGCGGCAGCCCGTGGCGGGAGGGCGCATGGTGACCGGCACGACGTCCGCCGCGGCTTCCGGCTCGCGCGCCGGGCTGCTGCGTGCTCGTGCGGCCTCGGCGTTCGTCGTGCTGCGGCGCGTGCGCTTCGACCGCGTGCTGATCGCGGTCTCGCTGCTGGCCGCCGCAGTGCTCGTGCTGGTCGAGACCCCGGTCGCGGCCGGGCTGCACGCCGTGCCGGTCGTGCCCGCACTCGGCCTCGCGGTGCTGCACGCGGCGTCCCTGCCGCTCGCCTTCCGCGCGCCCCACGTCGCCGCGTCGACGGCCCTGGCCGCGGCGCTGGCGCTGCAGGCGCTGGACGCCGAGCGCACCCAGGTCTGGCCGTGGTGGCCGGTGCTGATCGTCACCCAGGCGCTGGTGCTGGGAGCCGTCGCCCTGCGGGTGCGATGGCCCGCGCTGCTGCTGCACTGGTTGATCGCGCTGGCCGCCTCCGCCCTGCTCGCCGCCGCCCTGCGGCCGGACGAGAGCGACGCGACCGCGGTGAACCTCGCGGTCTTCGGCGGCGTGACGGCCGGCACCATCGGCGTCGCGCACACCGCGGCCCAGTGGCGCCGCATCCGGTCCGAGCTGCTGCACGAGCGACGCGTGGCCGCCGACGAGGCGGGTCGCCGTCTGGTGATGGAGGAGCGCACGCGCATCGCGCGGGAGCTGCACGACGTGATCGCGCACAGCATGTCGATCATCACCGTGCAGTCGTCCACCGCGAAGTTCCGGCACCCCGGCTTCGACGCCGACGCGGTCGCCGAGTTCGACCGCATCGGGGCCCTCTCCCGCCAGGCGCTCGACGAGATGCGGGGCCTGCTGCAGGTGCTGCGGGGCTCCGACGAGCAGGCGGAGACCCGGCCGCAGCCCGGCCTGCCCGACCTCCCCGAGCTGGTCGCGCAGGCGGACCGCGCCGGCACCCGGGTCACCTTCGAGTCGCGGACCGCCCACGACGTGGGCGACCTGACGGGCCTCGCCGCGTACCGGATCGTGCAGGAGGCGATCAGCAACGCGATCCGCCACTCCCCCGGCTCGGCCGTGCACGTGACCACCGAGTCGCGGGACGGTCGCCTGCACGTGGCGGTCGTGAACGGACCGCCGGACGTGCCGGTGCGCGCCGCCGGACCCGCCGAACCCGGGCACGGCCTCGTCGGGATGGCCGAGCGGGCCGCGACCGTCGGCGGCTCGGTGCGCTCGGAGCCCGAGCCGGACGGCGGCTTCTCGGTGCGCGCGGTGCTGCCGATCGGCCCCGTCGTCCGGGGAGGGGCCTCGTGACGATCCGGGTCGTGATCGCCGACGACCAGGCGATGGTCCGAGCCGGCTTCGCGGCGCTGCTCGGTGCGCAGCCCGACCTCGAGGTCGTCGGGCAGGCCGCGGACGGGGTCGAGGCCGTGGCGGTCGCCCTCGCGACCCGGCCCGACGTCGTGCTGATGGACGTCCGCATGCCGCTGCAGGACGGTCTGCAGGCGACGCGCGCGCTGCTGGGACCGGAGGCGGTGCCTCCCGTGCCGCACGTGCTGATGCTGACGACCTTCGACATCGACGACTACGTGCTGGAGGCGCTGCGCGCCGGTGCCAGCGGCTTCCTGCTCAAGGACGCGCTGCCCGACGACCTCGTGGACGCGGTGCGCATCGTGGCCCGCGGCGACGCCCTGCTGGCTCCGAGCGTCACCCGCCGCCTCATCGAGCGGTTCTCCGCCCGGCCTGAGCGCCCCGAGCCCTCGCCCGTCCGGCTGCAGTCGCTCACGGAGCGCGAGCGGGAGGTGCTGCGCGAGATCGCCCGCGGTCGCAGCAACGGCGAGATCGCCGCCGCCCTGGTGATCGCCGAGCAGACGGTCAAGTCCCACGTCAGCCGCGTGCTCGGCAAGCTGGGCCTGCGCGACCGGGCGCAGGCCGTGGTGGTGGCCTACGAGACCGGCCTGGTGGTCCCCGGCGACTGAGCCGGGGCGCGCCCCGAGCGCTCACAGCGCCCTCGCAGCGGCACCCCCTACTGGAGTAGGGGTCGGAAGACGGCTCCGCAGGGTGACGACGCGGGCCTGCACGATCCGTAGCGTCATCCGGGATGTCGACCCTCGCGCCCCCTCCCTCCCGTCCCGTCCGCAGCACGCGACCGCGCTCGACGGCGCGCGGCGAGGGCCAGGCCAAGCACGCCAGCGACTACGCGGAGCTGTCGCGCCGCATCAAGGCGGCGGGGCTGCTGGAACGGCGCTACGCACCCTACGTGCTGCGGATGTCGCTGCTGCTCGTCGCCCTGGCCGCCGGGGTCGCCGCGATGGTGGTCCTGGGCCAGTCGTGGTGGCAGCTGGCCGTGGCCGTGTACTTCGGCGCGCTGTTCGCCCAGTTCGGCTTCCTCGCCCACGACGGCGCGCACCGCCAGGTCTTCGCCAGCGGCAAGCGCAACGAGTGGTTCAGCCGGGTGGTCGCGAACATGTTCGTCGGCCTGGGCTACGGCTGGTGGATGCACAAGCACACCAAGCACCACGGCAACCCGAACACCGTCGGCCGCGACAACGACCTCGACCCCAACATCGTGGTCTTCACGGAGCAGGACGCCGAGCGCCGCAGCACCGGACTGCTGGGCGTGGTGCTGCGCCGCCAGGGGTGGCTGCTGCTGCCCGCGATGACGCTGACCGGGCTCGACCTGCACGTCAAGACGATGCGGATGCTGCTGGGCCGCGGACCGGTTCCGCACCGCGGCGCCGAGCTGGCCCTGATCCTGATCCGCCTGATCGGCTTCCCGACCCTGCTGGTGCTGTCCGCCGGACCCGTCATCGGCCTGGTCGCGCTGCTCGTGCAGCTGCTGGCCTTCGGCTTCATGATGGGCGGCGCCTTCGCCCCGAACCACATCGGCATGCCGACGATCGCGCACGACCAGAAGGTGGACTACCTGCGCCGTCAGGTGCTGACCTCCCGCAACATCACCGGCGGCCCCGCCGTGGACTTCCTGATGGGCGGCTTGAACCACCAGGTCGAGCACCACCTCTTCCCGAGCATGCCGAGCGCCAACCTGCGGGCCGCGCGACGCATCATCCGCGACTACTGCGCCGAGCTGGGCGTGCCCTACCTGGAGCGCCCGCTGGTGCCGGCGATGGCCGACGTGATCCGCTCCGTGCACCGCCTGGGCGTGCGGCACGCGGACCCGTTCGACTGCCCCGCCGCCGCGGCGCTGCGCCTGGCCTGAGGCGCGGTCAGGCCGGCGGCAGGTCGATCGCGCCCGCCGCGGCCGACCACCGCACCGGCCCGTCCGGCACGACCTCGAGCCGGAACCGCTGCAGCGGGGTGCGGCTCGCCACCAGCGCGAAGGCGACCGCGCCGCGGTCGCACACCAGCACGACCGGGTCGTCCGGACCGATGCGGACCGAGAGCGTCCCCTCCCCCGTGCAGTTCACGCCGATCACGGCGTGCTCGCCGGCCGCGGAGAACCGTGCCGCGCCGGCGTGCCCCTCACCGTGGAGGCGGCCGATCGGCACGCCGGTCACCGGGGGCCACCCGGGACTCGGCGCCGACGTGCCCACCGCCTCCGCGCCCCCGGCCTCGTGCCCGGCGGGAGCGGGAGGCGTCCGCAGGGCGAGGACGCCGCCGACGACGAGCACGGCGACCGCCGCCAGCAGCCCGGCGCCGATCGGCACCCGCCGGCGGCGCGGCGCGGCGCTCGGCTGCGAGGCGGAGGTCGTCCGAAGCCGGTCGGCCGCCCGCACGGCGTCCAGGTAGGCCGCGACCGCGCCGGGCGGCGGCGCCGGCCGGTACAGCCGGACGCGCAGCTCGTCGACGGCCTGGCGCACGACCCGCATCCTGCTCCTCGCGGGAGCGACCGGCGCCTCCTCGCAGCGGGCGGTCAGGAGCGCGGCGGGCCCGCCGTGCGGCCGGGGCCGGCCCGCCGGCTCAGGCGGGCAGCCAGTTGCCGTGGAACCCGTGCGGCACCCGGGTCGGCAGGTGCACCTGCGCCACCGACTCCATGGTCGCGGCGTCCAGCAGCTCGAGGCGGTCCTCCCCGGTCGCGCCGTCGTGCACGAAGCCCATCAGCACGCCGTCGTCCTCCGCCGCGTCGGGGCCGGCCGGCACGAACACCAGCTCGCCCACCTCCGTGCCCGCCCCCAGGCTGTGGGAGGTGGTGGTGCCGGCGACCAGGTCGTGCCGCAGGATGCGGTCGTCCACCCGCCCGGTGCCGTCGGGCATCAGCGCGGAGGCGTACCCGTAGCGGTAGGGACGGCCGATGCGGCGCTCGTCGATGCGCGGGAACTCCTGCTGGCGGCCGTCGACCACCACCTCGCTGACGCCGCCCGTCAGCAGGTCGAGCCGCCAGCGGGTCAGCCTCGTCGTCGCGCCGTCCGGCCCGTTCGCGTTCGCCGTGAACACCTCGTCGTACCGCACGCCGTCCACGACGACCGCGACCGCGCGCCCCTCGGCGTCCTCCTCGTCGTAGGCGCCCAGCACGTGGAACACGAAGCACTGGTCGATCTCGAACCAGCGCACCGCCGAGCCCGCCGCGTCCCGCGGCAGCACCCCGAGCCGGCTCGGGTGCTCGGGCGACCAGCTGTAGGGCATGTCGCCGTTGCGCAGCCGGCTGGCGGCCAGGTCGGCCAGTCGGCCGCTCATCGGCACCCGTCCGATCAGGCGGGAGGCCACCCGCGAGCCGGGGCCGATCATGCGCTCCGGCACCCCGACCGCCCGCATGGCGCGGCCCAGGTCGAACTCGATCGGCAGGTCCAGCACGACCACGTGCCGCTGGGTCAGGCCCATGTCGTGCACCAGCGGGCTGCCCGTGACGGGCACGTCGACTCGGCGCGTGAGCGTGCCGCGCGGCTCGACCACCGAGTACTCGACGACGCCCGGCCGGTCGAACCGGTAGGAGATCGCGTGCAGCTCGCCCGTGGCGGCGTCCAGCTTGGGGTGGGCGGTGTAGCCGCCGGGCTTCGTGCCGCGGAAGTCCCACACGCCGACCGTCTCCAGCTCGTCGCTGAGCGCGTAGGCCGCGCCGCCCGCCTCGACCAGCGCCAGGATCGTGCCCGCGTGCTGGATCACGGTGGTGTTCGCGGCGACGCTGACGCCCGCGCTGCCCGGCACCGGTTCGCCGAGGGCCCGGGCCGCGTCTGCGGACCGCACCCAGCGGTTGCGGTACCACTCGGCGCGGCCGCCGCGCAGCCGCACCCCGTGCACCATCCCGTCGCCCATGAACCAGTGCAGCGTCGCCGGGTCGACCGGGCCGATGGGGTTCGGACCGTTCCGCACGTAGCGGCCGTCGAGCCAGTCCGGGATGCGCCCGGTGACGCGGAGGTCCGTCACCGTCTCCTCCGTGCGCACCGGGTCGTAGGCGCCGCCGCTGAGGACGGAGCGGGCGGGGTCGGTCTCGGCGGGCATGCGGCGATCCTCCGCCCGCCTCCTGACGGTTCGCGGGCGCCGCTGCAGCGGACGGGGGCAGGATCGCCTGACGACCACCGGGAGGAGCCCCATGCCCGACACCGATCAGCCCGAGCACGGCCGCGCGCGGCGGGCCGGCGAGGGCGGCGCGCAGCACCCGGACCCCGATGAGGGCCGTCCGCTCGGCACGGCGCCGGACCGGGAGTCGGGCGAGGCGGCCACCGCACCGGCCGCCCTCCCCCGCGCCGGCGATCGGGACACCACTGCCTGAGCAGCGGACGCCGCCCGACCCGGACGCGCTGCGGCGTCGGCTCTACCGACCGGGGGCCGACGGCGAGGACGTCGCCCGCTACCGCGCCGCCCTGCCCGCGCCGCCCGCTCCGGACGCGCCCGCCGCGCCCGGCCCGCCGCCGCCCCGCCGCCTGCCGCGACTGCTGCCCGCGGCCGCCGGCGCGCTGGTCGTCGCGGGGCTCGTCGCCGCCGTGGTGCAGACGCGGCCCGCTCCGGCCCCCGCTCCCTCCCCGACCGCCGCCGGCACGGCGGACGAGGGCGTGCTGCCGGTGCCCGCCGCGGACCGCGCCCGATTCGTGCAGGCCCTGGCGGGCGCGCAGCCGCCGGGGGTGGCGCAATACCTGGTGCTGCACCCGTCGGCGCGGCCCCGGGCGGTGGCCGCCGCCACCCGCGCCGTGGTCGACGAGCACCAGGGGGTCGGCTCCCTGACCGTGCCGCTGCGCCCGGACTTCGCCGCCCGGTCCGGCGGCCGCATCACGGTGGTGCTGGTCGCGGACCGCTCCCTGCCGCTGCGCTGGACGATCCTGCGCGAGGCGGTGCGGCCCGACCACCGGCAGTACGAGCAGACCGTCGGGCAGCGCCTGCTGCGACCGGAGCCGGGCGCGCTGCAGTCGGCGACCGTGCGCTACGTCGGCGCGGCGCCGGAGTCCCTGCGGGTCGAGGTGCGGGACGGCATGCGCTGGGACGCGGTGGTCGCCTTCACCGACTGAGCGACGCGCGCGGCCGACACGGGAACAGTGGACTTCTGTCCACTGTTGGTATGGTGGACATCACACCACTACTTGCAGGAGCCGCATGACCCGCACCGCACCCGCGCCGCGCCCGGCGCAGACCCCCGAGGAGAGGGCCCGCCACCGCGAGGTCCTCGAAGCCCTGTCCGGACTGCTCATGGGCATGTTCGTCGCGATCCTGGCCGGCACCGTCGTGTCGACCTCGCTGCCGCGCATCATCAGCGACCTGAAGGGCGACCAGACCGCCTACACCTGGGTCGTCACCTCCACCCTGCTGGCGACCACGGTCTCCACGCCCATCTGGGGCAAGCTCGCCGACCTCGTGAACCGCAAGGTGCTGGTGCAGCTGGCCCTGGTGATCTTCGTGATCGGCTCCGCCCTGGCGGGCTTCTCGCAGGACACGAACACGCTGATCGCGTTCCGCGTCGTGCAGGGCCTGGGCGCCGGCGGCCTGACCGCGCTGGTGCAGGTCGTCATGGCCGACATCGTCAGCCCGCGCGAGCGCGGCCGGTACATGGGCCTGATCGGCGCCGTCATGGCGGTCGGCACCGTGGGCGGGCCGCTGATCGGCGGGCTGCTGACCGACGGGTTCGGCTGGCGCTGGAACTTCTACGTCGCCCTGCCCTTCGCCGTGATCGCCCTGGTGCTGATCCAGCGCACGCTGAAGCTGCCGGTGCGCCCGAAGCGCGCCGTGTCGATCGACTACCTGGGCGCGGTGCTGATCGCCGGCGGCGTCTCGCTGCTGCTGATCTGGGTGTCGCTGGGCGGCAAGCAGTTCGAGTGGTCCTCCGGCACGAGCTGGGCGATGATCGTCGGCGCCGTGCTGCTGCTGGTCGCCGCGGTCGTCGTCGAGCTGAAGGTGCGCGAGCCGATCATCCCGATGACCCTGTTCCGCAACCGCACCTTCGTGTTCGCGGTGCTGGCGAGCCTCGCGATCGGCGTGGTGCTGTTCGGCACCTCCGTCTTCCTCAGCCAGTACCTGCAGCTGGCGGAGGGCCACACGCCCACGGAGTCGGGCCTGCTGACGCTGCCCATGGTGGTCGGCCTGCTCGGCACGAGCACGGTCGTCGGCGGGATCATCAGCCGCACCGGCGTCTGGAAGCGCTACGTCGTCGTCGGCGCCGTGCTGCTGGTGGTCGGCGTGACCCTGCTGGGCACCCTGCGCCAGGACACCCCCTACTGGCTGCTCGGCGTCTACATGCTGATCCTCGGCATGGGGCTCGGCACCACGATGCAGAACCTGGTGCTGGTCACCCAGAACTCGCTGCAGGCCACGCAGCTCGGCGCGGGCAGCGCGGGCATCGCGTTCTTCCGCAGCCTGGGCGGCACGCTCGGCGTCTCGGCGCTCGGCGCGTTCCTCGGCACCCGCATCACCGACCTGATCCGCGACGGCATCAGCGCGCTGGACCCCGCGGTCGCAGCCGCTGCCGGTCGTGCGCTGGGCAGCGGAACGGTGCCGGTCGTGTCCTCCCTGCCCGGCCCGATCCGCATGGTCGTGGAGAACGCGTACGGCGAGGGCATCGGGAACGTGTTCCTGCTGGCCGCCCCGCTGACCCTCGTCACGCTGCTGTTCGTCTGCCTGCTGCCGAACCGGCCGCTCGGCACGAGGACGGCGTCGGAGCAGCTGGCGGACTCGGAGCAGCGCCCCGGCCTGCAGGCGGACGCGGAGCGCGCCATGGAGCTGGGCGCGAACGAGGTCGGTGGCACCACCGAGGCGGCGCGTCCGGTCGAGCAGGTGGGCGGGCGGCGCTGATGCCCGCCCCGGCTACGGTGGGCGCCGTGGCGACCGAGGACGCGATCCGTTCGATCAACGAGTCGTTCGAGCGGATCGCGGTGGCCGCCCGCCGGGCCGGACGCTCCGCGGCGCAGCAGTTCGACGCCGACCTGCAGCCCGTCACCTGGGCGGTGCTCAGGGAGGTGCTGCGCGCCGGTCGCGTGCAGCCGCACGCGCTGGCCGAGACGATGTCCATGGACCGCAGCGCGGTCAGCCGGCACCTGAAGGACCTGCGCGAGCGGGGCCTGCTGCAGCACGAGCGCGACGAGCAGGACGCCCGCTCGACCTGGGTGTCGCTGACGCCCGAGGCGGCGGCCCGCGCCGACGCCGTGGTGCTGGAGCGGCGGCTCGGCCTCCGCGAGCGCCTGGACGCCTGGGACCCGGACGACCTGGAGCGCTTCGCCCAGCTGCTCGACCGCTTCGCCGACCCCGTCTGGCTGCGGCAGGCGTGATCGGCCGGCACCCGGCTGCGCGTTCCTAGGCTGCCCGGGTGCTCGAGCTGCGCCCCGCCCGTCTGGACGATCCCCAGGTGCTGGAGCTGGTCGACGAGGTGCAGCGCTGGTACGAGGAGATCTACGGCGGCCGCGACGACGACCCGACCGACCCGGCCGAGTTCGCACCGCCGCGAGGCCGGTTCCTGCTCGGGCTGCAGGAGGGCCGCGCAGTCGCGATGGGCGGCTGGACCCGGGTCGCCGACTCGGCCGACGTGAAGATCCGGCGCATGTACGTGCGGCCCGCCGGCCGTCGCAGCGGCTTCGCCGGCACCCTGCTCGACGCGCTCGAGGACGAGGCGCGGCGAGCGGGCGCGAGGCGGGCCCTGCTGACCACGGGCACGCCCCAGACCGCGGCGATCGCCTTCTACCGCGCCCGCGGCTACGCGGATGTGCCCGCGTTCGGCTTCTACGCCGACTCACCCACGGCGGTGCACCTGGGCAAGGCGCTCTGACCGACCCGTCCGCGGTTCAGGAATTGCTCGCGCGCAGCGTCGAGGAGGTCCTCGACGGCGGACGGCCGCACCGTCCGTGTCGAGCGACCCCGGCGCGGGAGCCCCGTTCGGGGGACGCCCGCGCCTAGCGTCCCTCCGCATGCCACTGACGAGACGAGCGATCCTCAGCGCCGCGGGCATCTCCGCCTTCACGGCAGGCCTCGCCACCGCGGGCGCCCAAGCGGCGTCGGCCGACGTGCCGCCACCCGACTCCTACCCGCTGCGCCTGCCCGACATGCCGCTGCGCGACCCGTTCGTGCTCGCGGACCCCGCCAGCGGCCACCACCACCTGTACGTGCAGAACGACGCGAAGCTGTCGGGCACGCCCGGCGTCGGCACGATGGTCTACCGCAGCAGGAACCTGCGCGACTGGTCCCGCCCGCAGACCGTGTTCGTGGTGACGCCCGACCTGTGGGGCCGCCGCGGCGCCTGGGCCCCGGAGGTGCACCGCTGGAAGGGCCGCTGGCACCTGTTCGTCACCCTGCACGACCCCGACCAGCCCCTGCCCGTGCCGCCGGCCGGTAAGTACGGCATCCCCGTGCAGATCCCGCAGTACAAGCGCGGCACCGTGATCGCCTCCGCCGCGTCGCCGCTCGGGCCCTTCACGGTGATCGACCCGACGCGCTCCGTCGCGCCCACCACGTTCATGACCCTGGACGGCACGCTGTTCAAGGACGACAAGGGGAAGCCCTGGATGGTCTACGCGCACGAGTGGATCCAGAAGCTGGACGGGACCATCGAGGCGCTGCCGCTGAAGGACGACCTGTCGGGGGCGGCCGGGAAGCCGGTGCACCTGTTCAAGGGCAGTGACGCGACGTGGATCTCGGAGGACATGCCGACCCCGTCGGTGCACCAGCTGCCGCCCTACGTGACCGACGGCCCGCAGCTGCACCGGCTGCCGGGCGGCGCGCTCGGCATGCTGTGGTCGACCTACGGCAAGACCACCAACAGCACGAACGGCACCGTCACCGGCCCCTACGTGCAGACCTGGGCGGTGTCGCCGAGCGGCCGGCTGAAGGGCCCGTGGCTGCAGGGGCGGCCGCTGGTGCGCGGCGGCGGGCACGGCATGGTGTTCGACTCCCTGCCCCGCGGCAGGAAGAAGCGCAGGGTGCCGATGCTGATCGTGCACAAGGGCGGCACGCGCACCGTCGCGAAGCTGTACGAGATCGAGCTGCGGCGCGACGGCTACCGGCTGGGCAAGCAGCGGAAGGACCTCGACGGCAGCGCCTGACCGGGTGCATCCTCTCGGGGTGCAGGAGGCGGCGGCGGAGCGGGAGCGGCTGCGGCGGGCCCTCTACCGTCCGGGAGCCGGGGACGCCGAGCGGCAGCGGTACGAGCGGGCCGCGGCCGAGGCGGTGCCCGCGCTCCCCCAGGGGGACCCCGCTCCCGGACCGCGGTCCCCGGCGCGGGACGCACGTGCTCGGCGATGGCCCCGCCGAGCGCCGTCCGCCGCGCTGCCGGCGGTCGCGGTGCTCGTCGTCGCGGGGGGTCTGCTGGCCTGGCCCGTCGCCGCCGGCTCCGCGCCCGGGCCGACTCCCAGCGCCTCCGCCACGCCGGCCCCCTCCGGCTCCCCGGACGCGGTGCGCGCCGTGTGGCGGCCCGACGTGCGGGCGCTCGGCACGGCGTACACGGACGCCGGGGTCGTGCAGTCGTTCCACGGGCGCGGCCCGGCCACGGCGGTGCTGGACGCCGACGCGCTGCCGGGCGACGGCGGACGGCTGTCGGTGGTGCTCGCCCCCTCCGACACCGCGCTGGTCGGATGGCAGGTGCGCCGCGCCGTGCCCGTGGACGGCGCATCGGACCAGCTGATCGCGGCCCGCTCCGTCACCGAGCGCCGCGGCGTGGCCGTGCCGATCGAGTTCCCCTACGACGGCGGCGCGCCCGACCGCGTGCGGGTGGACGCTCCGGACGGGGTCGCCTGGACGCTGGTCGTGACCGCGCTGCGGGGCGCGACGCCGCGGTGACCGAGGAGGCGTGCACCGGCGCTCGTTAGCGTGAGGGCATGCCCGAGACCTTGATCACCGGTGCCCGCATCGTCTCCGACGGCGGCGTCGTCGAGCACGACTGGGTGCGGCTGGCCGACGGCCTGGTGGCCGCCCGCGGCGCCGGCGCCCCTCCCCGCCTCCAGGACGCCTCGGTCGAGGTCGTCGATGCCGGGGGCGGGGTGCTGACGCCGGGCTTCGTCGACCAGCACCTGCACGGCGGCGGCGGCGCGGACGCCTCCGAGGGGCCGGGAGCCGTGGAGGCGGTGCTGCGCGAGCACCGTCTCCACGGCACGACCCGCTCCGTGCTGTCGCTGGTCAGCGCGCCGGTCGATCGGCTGGTACGGGCGGTCGCCGACCTCGCCCCGGTCGTGAAGGCGGACCCGGCGCTGCTCGGGATCCACCTGGAGGGGCCGTTCCTCAGCCCGGACGCGCGCGGCGCCCACGACCCCGGTGCGCTGACGACGCCCGATGCCGCGTCGCTCGAGGCGCTGCTGGAGGCGGCGGACGGCGCGCTCGCCCAGATCACGATGGCCCCCGAGCTGCCCGGGGCGCTGGAGGCGGTGCGCCGCTTCACGGACGCCGGGGTGCGCGTGGCCGTCGGGCACACCACCGCGGACCTGGCGACCGCGGCGGCCGCGTTCGACGCGGGCGCCTCCCTGCTGACCCACACCTTCAACGCGATGCCGGTGCTGGCCCACCGCGCTCCGGGGCCCATCGGCGCCGCGCTCGAGCGTCCGGACGTCGTGCTCGAGCTGATCGCGGACGGCATGCACGTGCACCCGGTGCTGGTCGCCGCCCTGTTCCGCATGGCGCCGGGCCGCGTCGCGCTGATCACGGACGCGATGTCGGCCGCCGGGATGGGCGACGGCGAGTACCGGCTGGGGCCGCTGCAGGTGACCGTGCAGGACGGCGCGGCGAGGCTCGCCAGCGGCAGCCTGGCGGGCTCAACCCTGACCCTCGACGCCGCGCTGCGCACCGCCGTCGCCGGGGGCGTGCCGCTGCCCGAGGCGGTGCAGGCCCTCACCGCGGTGCCCGCCCGCGCCCTCGGCCGCCCCGAGCTGGGCTCGCTGGCCGTCGGCTCCCCCGCCGACGCCGTCCTGCTGACCCCGGACCTCCACGTGACCGCGGTCTGGCAGGCGGGCACCCGCGCCCGCTAGGTCGCCCCGCAGCGGCTGACCCGACGCCTCGCCGCGACGGAGGAGCCGCTCAGCGTCGAGCCAGGGGTCGCGTCCGGGCGACTGCACATCGAGCCGCCGCGGCGTAGTCCGCGAGCTCCGCCCTCGGCTCCGCGGGTGCGACGCCGACGAGCCGCAGGATCTGGCGGAGACGCTCGGCGCTGCCGGCCTCGGCCCACCCCCAGCGGGCGAGACCGGCGAGGTGCAGACGGATCGCGTCCTCTCGACGCTTCTCCTGGACGAGGGCGATCCGGGCGTCCCTCGCGATCGCCGGATCGAGCAGCTTCTTCGCCCCGTCGACCTCGCCGCCGACTCCGCGCTTCGTGTTCCGCGAGCGGAACAGCATGTCCACGAAGACCTCGGCGCCGTCGTGCAGCACCATCCGGTGCTGCAGCTCAGGCGGCTCCACGCCGATGCGCAGCAGGGTGCAGCGGCTGCGCGACTCGGCCGCGGACTCCCCGCCCGGGTGCGCGAAGGCGATCACACCGGCGATGCGGTTCGCCGCGCGGCGAGGACCGACCGCCTCCGCGGCCGCCTCGAGCAGCGGCCTGGACAGGCCCCGGAACAGGGCGGCGTCCGCGATCATGACGCCCTCGTCGAACGGGCCGGCCCCGGCGACGTCGACCACCGTCCGCGACGGCGCGGTGACCCGGAGCGGACCGACCTGCACGACCGCGGCCTCGGGCAGGTCGAAGCGGTGGGCGACCACTCCCTCCTGGCCGCCCTCGCTCGTCGCTGAGACGGTGGTGTGCAGGCGGTCGAAGCGCGCCGACAGGACCGGCAGTCCGTGGACGACGGCCGCGGTGTGGTGGGAGAAGACGATCGCCCGCTGCGACACGGCGGCGAGGGCTCGAGCGCGGACCACGTGCTGCTGCTCGAGCGTCATCGCCTCGAAGCCCAGGCGCTCGACGTACGCCCCGCGGCGCAGCCGGAGGAGCAGGCCCCGGGCCACGTCTCTGCTGAGCGCCCGTCGGCCCGCACCGTCGGTCCGCCCCTCCACGACGATGAGCTCGATGAACCAGGGGTCCGGTGCCCGCCTCGAATCCACGCCCGCATGGTGCTCCGGGCACGCGGTCCGCAGCGGGCGCGGGCCGCTGGATCGGCGGAGGGAGCGCGAGGCCTGCCTGGGGAGGAGCGGACGCGTCGCTGCCGACCTCGGTGCCGACGCGCGCGAGTACGACGCTGAGCGGCTGTTCCGACGCGGCGAGGCGTCGAGCGAGCCGCTGAGCGTCGAGCCAGCGCCGCTGGCTACCCCACGCGCTGCCAGGCGGGCTGGTGGTCGGCGGTGAAGCGGTAGTAGTCGCGCAGCGTCAGCGCGCTCGCGGCCGCCTCGTCCAGCAGCACGGTCGCGTGCCGGTGCAGCTGCATCGCGGACCCGGGCACCATCGCGCTCAGCGGCCCCTCCACGGCGGCGGCGACCGCGGCCGCCTTCGCCTCGCCCTGCGCCACCAGCAGCAGGCGACGGGCGTCGAGGATCGTGCCGAGCCCCTGCGTGATGCAGTGCAGCGGCACGGCGTCCAGGTCCCCGCCGAAGAAGCGGGCGTTGTCCTGGCGCGTGCGCGGCGCCAGCGTCTTGATGCGCGTGCGCGACGCCAGGGAGGAGGTCGGCTCGTTGAAGCCGATGTGCCCGTTCGTGCCGATGCCGAGCAGCTGCACGTCCACGCCCCCGGCCTCCCGGATGCGGCGCTCGTAGTCCTCGCACGCCGCCTCGAGGTCGGCGGCTGCGCCGTCGGGCACGTGCACGCGCTCGGGGTCGAGGCCCAGCGGGCCCGTGGCCTCGGCCGCGATCGTCGCCGCGTACGACTGCGACGATCCGAGCGGCAGGCCCACGTACTCGTCGAGCGCGAACGCGGAGGTGCGCGACAGGTCCAGCTCGCCCCGCCGCACGAGGTCGGCCAGCGCCGCGTAGGCGCCGAGCGGCGACGAGCCGGTGGACAGCCCCAGCACCGCCTGGGGCTTCGCCCGCACCACCGCGGCGATGCGGGCGGCGGCCGCGGCGCCCACGGCCGCGGCGTCGGGCAGGATCACGATCTCCATCAGTCCTCCATCCGGTCGAGCAGCAGGAGCAGCGCGGCGCCGACGGCGCGCGAGCCCCCGAAGGTCGCCACGTCGGCGTACGCCCGGTCGGGCGAGGGCCAGCCCATGTCGACCACGACGACGCCGCCGCCCGCGGCGCGCAGGCCGTCCACCGCGGCGCGGGCGTGCGGGTGCCGGTGCACGTCCCGGCCGACCACCAGCGCGCGGCCCTCCACCACGGGCACCGGGCCGGGGCGGTCCGCGTCGACGTCGATCCGCCGCCAGCCGGCGAAGCGCCGCGCGGCGCGCGTGCCGGGCTCCGCGTCCGCAGCGGCGAAGGGGCCCCAGGCCGCCTCCCCCACGGCGATGTTCGCCTGCGCCTGCAGCCGCACCACCGTCCACTCCCCGGGCTCCGCCAGCAGCACCGCGGCGGCGGGCGACACCGCGAAGGCGGCAGCGACGCGCTCGGCGGGCAGCGCGGGGTCCTCGGGGCCGGCCTGCACGACCGGCCCCGCCAGCGCGCGCACCCGGGCGGCCGCGTCCTGCAGGCGGTCCAGCGGCAGCCGTCCGTCCTCGACGGCCCCGACGACCGCGTCGAGCACCGGCTGCAGGTGCTGCTCGGAGGAGGACCCCAGGCACAGCAGGTCGGCGCCGGCGGCCAGCGCCCGCACCGCCGCCTCCGGGATCCCGATCACGCCGCTCGCGCCCGCCATGTCCAGCGCGTCGGTGACGACGAGGCCGATGAAGCCCAGCTCGCCGCGCAGCAGGTCCGTCAGGATCCGGCGGCTCATGGTCGCCGGCGCTGCGTCGTCCACCTGCGGCAGCACGATGTGCGAGGTCATGACCGCGGCGACGCCGGCGGAGATCGCCGCGACGAACGGCGGCAGGTCCGTCTCGCGCAGCACGTCGAGGGAGCGGTCGACGACCGGCAGGCCCAGGTGCGAGTCGACGGCGGTGTCACCGTGGCCCGGGAAGTGCTTGGCGCAGGCCGCGACGCCCGCCGACTGCAGCCCGCGCACCCAGGCGGCCGCGTGCCGCGCGGCGAGGGCCGGCTCCTCGCCGAAGCTGCGGGCGCCGATGACCGGGTTGTCCGCGTTCGTGTTCACGTCCACGGTGGGCGCCAGGTCGAGCGTCACGCCCGCCGCGACCAGCTCGTGCCCGATCGCGCGGGCTGAGGCGGTCGTCGCCTCGACGTCGTCCAGCCGGCCGAGCACCGCGTTGCCGGGCTCGGGCGACCCGTCGGGCACGTGCAGCCGGGTGACGTCGCCGCCCTCCTCGTCGATCGCGACGACGGCGTCGGGCTGCAGCGCGCGCACGGCGTCCGTCAGCCCCCGCAGCTGCTGCGGATCCCGCACGTTGGATCCGAACAGGCAGACGCCGCCCAGCCCCTCCCGCAGCGCGTCCGCGACCCAGCCGGGCAGCACGGGCCCGACGAACCCGGGCAGCAGCACGGCCGCCGCGGTCCGCCGCAGCGCCTCCGTCACCGCACGGTCTCGCGGATCCGCAGCTCCTGCCCGACACGCCGGGGAGGAAGGCCCTCCGGCCGGCGTGTCGCCCGAGATCTGCGGATCCGCGCAGGGAGTGCGGATCCGCGAGACCGGCAGGTCACTTGTCGGCGCCGATGACGACCGAGCCCGACAGCGCGCGCTGGAAGACCAGGTACACGATCAGCACGGGCACGATCGTCATCACGACGGCCGCGAACAGCGCCCCGAAGTCGATCGAGTAGCCCGCCGTGCCGGCGAAGGCCGCCATCCCCTGGGTCAGCACGTACTTGCGCTGATCCGGGTTCAGGGCCACCGGCAGCAGGAACTGGTTCCACAGGCCCACGAAGTTGAGGATCGACAGCGTCGCGATCGCGGGCCGCGCCATCGGCACCATCACCTGGAAGAAGGTGCGCCACTCCCCCGCCCCGTCGATCGCCGCGGCCTCGGTCACGCTCGAGGGCAGCGCGCGGAAGAACGGCACCATGAAGAACACGGTGAAGGGCAGCGCGAACGCGGAGTAGGTGATCGCCAGCCCGGGCAGCGTGCCGAGCAGGCCGAGCCCCTTCAGGATGAAGAACAGCGGCACGATCGCCAGGAAGATCGGGAACGTGAGGCCCGCCACCATCAGCAGGTAGATCGCCTTGTTGCCGATGAAGCGGAAGCGCGCCAGGAAGTAGGCGCACATCGAGCCCATCACCATCGTCAGCACGAGCGCGCCGCCGACGACCAGCAGCGTGTTGACGAAGAAGGTGCCGATGCCCGCCTGCGTCCACGCGTTGGCGTAGTTCTCGAAGTGCAGGGTGTCGGGCAGGGTGAACGGCGACTGCAGCACCTGCCGGCTGGTCTTGAAGGACGACATGATCGTCCACAGGAACGGCAGCACGACGACGACGGCGCAGGCGATCAGCACGGCCTGCGAGACGCCCCCGGTGATGCGCTCGCCGGTGGGCACCGACCGGCGGCGGGCGGTGGCCGCGCGCACGGTCGGCGCGGCGGGAGCAGCGGTGTCGATGGCCACGGTCATTCCTCCTGCAGGTCGTCGCCGCCGCCGGTCAGGCGGTCGACCAGGAACACGGCGCCGGCGAACAGCAGCGTGATCGCGGCGAGCATCACGCCCATCGCGCAGGCGTAGCCGAACTGGCCCTTGGTGAAGGCGGTCTTGAACAGCTCCTGCGAGATCACGAGCGTCGAGTTCTGCGGCCCGCCGCCGGCGTTCAGGGCGGACATGAACACGAACGCGTCCAGCGCGAAGATGCCCGTGTAGATCAGGGAGGTGCGGATGTTGGCCCGCATCATCGGCACGGTGATGCGGGTGGCGATGCGGAAGCGGCCGGCGCCGTCGAGCCGCGCGGCCTCGAAGACCTCCGCCGGCAGCGCCTTGATGGCCGCGACGAAGATGACGACGTAGAAGCCGACGGAGGCCCAGATCATCACGAACATCGTGGCGGGCATCGCCGTGCGGGCGTCGCCGAGCCACGGGTACGAGTCGAAGTCGTTCAACCCCACGGCCGTGAGCACGCCGTTCAGCAGCCCGTTGCTGGGGTCGTAGATCTGGCCCCACATGATGCCGACCGCGATGGCCGGGATGATGTACGGGAAGAACAGCAGCACGCGGTAGAACTCGGCGCCCTTGACGCCGCGCACCGGTCCGTTCGACGCCCCGCCGATCGTGACCAGCGACGCCAGCGCGACGGCGACGGCGATGATCACGATCGGCAGCACCACGACCAGGGTGACGCTGTTGCGCACCGCGGTCATGAACACGTCGTCGTTGAAGGCGGTGACGTAGTTGCGCAGGCCGACGAACGGGGTGCTGTCGTCGAAGCCGCTCCAGCTGGTCAGCGAGTAGCCGACCGCCTGCAGGAACGGTGAGACGACCAGCACCAGGTAGACCGCCAGCGGCACCCCGAGGAACACCGCGGCGAACGAGACCTTGTCGACGGTCAGGTTCTTGCGCCGCCAGCGGGCGGCCCGCGTGGGGCCGCCCGTCGTCGGGGCCGTCGGGGCGAGGGTGGTCACGACACCGTGACCTTGGTGACCGAGTCGTCGTTCTTCACCTTGTCGGTGATGTCCTGCAGGCCCTTCGTCAACTGCGCGACGCTGGACTTGCCGGAGAGGAACGTGTTCCACACCACCAGCTGGTCCTGGTTCATGCCGTACAGGTCGACGAAGTTCCAGGAGAAGACGTTGCTGCCCGCGTCCTCCAGCAGCTTCGACTGCGAGACCAGCGCGGTGGAGCCGAACCCGTCGGAGGGCACGATGCCCTTGACGATGGTCGGCGTCAGGCGCGTCTTCGTGAAGTTGGTCGCCGCCTCCTTCGAGAGCATCGCCCGCAGCAGCTCCTTGCCGCCAGCGGCGTTCGCGCCCTTGGAGGGCACGACGAACGGCTCGCCCGCGGTGGAGTGCATCGCCTCGTAGGGCTTCGACGGGCTGCTGGAGACGACCATCTCCGGAGCGCCCGTCATCTCGAAGCCCGACTTGGTCTGCTTCTTCATCTCGTTCTCGATCCACGAGCCGGAGGGGTAGAGCAGCGCGTCCTCGTCGTTCGACCACTGGGCCTGCGCGGCGGTGAACTGCGTGCCCGCGCCGCCCGGCTTGAAGTAGCCGGCGTCGACGATCTTCTTCATCGCGGTGAAGACGGACTGCACGGCCGGCTTCGACCAGCAGTCGGACTCGAGGTTCTCGAGCGACAGGCGCACCTCGTCGCCGCCCTCCTTGATGGCGGACGCGATCGCGAGGGTCTGGTAGTAGGTCGCGGCCTCCTTGCCCCAGACGAACAGGTACTTGCCCTTCGCCTTGGCCTTGCCGCCCAGCTCGTAGGCCTCGTCCCACGTCTTCGGCACGGACCACCCGTTCTCCTCGAACAGCGCCGCCGAGTACCAGACCGCGTAGACGGTCAGCACGTAGTTGAGCACCAGGAACTTGCCGTCCAGGGTGCCGGGCGCCGTGACGCCGGTGTAGAGGGTGTCCGAGATCTTGGTGCCCTCGTAGTTGTCCGCGTCCAGCACGTCGGACAGCTCGGCGAGCTGGCTGCGGATCGTGGAGATGCCGATCGCGTTGGCGCCGGAGTTGTCGATGAGGTCCGGCGGATTGCCCGCCACGAACTTCGGCTGCAGCGACTGCGCGATGTTGGTGATCGCGGAGACGCTGGCCGTGACGCCCAGCGACTGCTTCGCCATGACGGAGGCGGCGTAGTCCACGTAGTCGGTGCCGTAGCCGCCGTTGAAGATCGAGGCCGCGACGGTGCTCTTCGCCGCGACGCCGAACGGGTTGTCGGCGCTCTTCGAGGCGCCGGAGCCGGTGTCGCCGGTGCTGGTGGTGCCGCCGCCGCCGGCGGCGCAGCTGGCCAGCGAGCCCGCCAGCGGCAGGGCGATGCCCGTGATCAGGGCGCCGCGCAGGAAGTCCCGGCGGTGCAGCGTGGGCCGGTTCTGGTTCATGTGCTCTTCCTTCTTCTTCGAGGGTGGTGCAGGAGGTGGTGCGGGAGTGGTGCGGGAGTGGTGCTGAGGGGGTCAGGCGCTGCGGTCGATGCCGTAGCGGGCTTCGAGCTCGGTGTTGTGCTCGTCGCCGCCCGGGATGTTGGCCGACAGGTAGAGGGGCGCGGGCTCGCCGGCGGCGACGAAGCGCTCGGCGACCCCGACCGTGAGCAGCTGGGCGATGAACGCCGCGGTGATGGACGACACGGCGCCGACCGGCACGACCGCGCCGACGGTGATCGCCGCGTCGCCGTAGGGCGCCAGGTTGTCGATCGCGATGTCCGCGACGTCGCGCAGCCGCTGCCCGCTCGGGTGCTTCGGCTCGACGCGGGCCGTGTGATCCATCGAGGTGACGGCGATCACGGGGTTGCCGTTCGCCTTCGCGGCCAGCGCGAACCCGACGATCGAGCCGTTCACGCCGGAGTTCGACGCGATCAGCACGACGTCGTGCGGGCCGACCGCCGCCAGGGCGAACAGGCGGTCGGCGACGCCCGGGTCCCGCTCCAGCTTGCCGCCCTGCAGGTCGGCCACGGGCATGCCGCCGGTCAGCGACAGGTCGCGCAGGGAGATCTTCTTCGACGGGATCAGGCCGCCGGCGCGGCCCGCGATCTCCATCGCGAACGCCTCCGAGTGCCCGGTGCCGAACGCGTAGGCCACGCCGCCGGCGCGGATCGCGCGCTCGATCAGGTCGACGGACGCGTCGAGCCCCCCGTCGGCGGCGAAGGCCTCCAGGGCCTCGAGCCGTTCGCGGACGGCGGCGGCGAAGTCGTGGACCGCGGTGGTGGCGGCGGTGGCGGTGGTCATCGGCGGGTGCGTCCTTCGGTTCGGCGGATCATGCGGAGAGCGGGGCGTCCGGGGCGTCCTCGGCGGACGGCGCGGGGCGGGGGCCGGGCAGGTCGGGGAAGCGCACGGCGATGCCGCCGGCGCGGTGCGGGCCGACCGCGCGGGCGGAGGCGGTCAGGTGGCGGGCGGCGCGCGGGAAGTCGGCCTGCGCCGTCAGCACGTAGAGCAGGTCGCCCACGTAGACCTGGCTGTAGTACGCCGCCAGGTCGTCCGGCTGCAGGAACTGCTCGTAGGCGGCGGTGCGGATCACGATCTCGGCGCACTGCGCCAGCGGCGACTCCGGATCGTTGGTGACCGCGACGGTGAGGCAGCCGTGCCGCCCGGCCTCCTGCAGCATCTGGATCGTCTCCGCGGTGCGCCCGGTGTGCGAGTAGCCGATGGCGACGCAGTCCTCCGTCTGCAGCACCGCGCTGGTGAGCCCGGCGTGCACCTCGGACCAGACGTTGCAGAAGATGCCGATGCGGTACATCCGCGCCGCCAGCGCCTCGGCCGCCAGGGCGCTGCTGCCGATGCCGTACAGGTCGACGTGGCGGCTGCCGGCCAGCACGCCGGCCAGGTGCCGCAGGCTGGGCAGGTCCACGGAGTCGGCGGTCTCGCGCAGGCTGCGCACGGCGCCGGCCAGCAGCGAGCTGCGCACGTCCTCGGCCGCGTCGTCCGGCCCGAAGGCGCGGCCGATGTCGGCGGCGGTCGCGTGCCGGGACTCGGTGCGGCCCAGCTCGGTGGCGATCGACATGCGCAGCGCCGGGTAGCCGGCGTAGCCGATCTGGCGGCAGAAGCGGGTGACCGTGGCCGCGGAGGTGCCCGCGCGCTCCGCGAGGTCGACGATCGGCAGGTCGAGCACCAGGCGGGGTTCGTCGAGCACGACCTGGGCCACGCGCTGGGCGCCGGCGGGCAGCTCGTCCCATCGCGCGCGGATGCGGTTGTGCACCGGACTGGCGTCGATCCGTGCGGCGCGGTCGATGCCATCATCGACCTGCAGCAGATCCGGAGCGACCATTGTGAGATCCCTTTTCATCGCGGGGCACCATTGCCCGGTACGAGATTTCACCATAGAGCGCGCCCGTGACGCGCGTGTTTCGGGTCCGTAACGATGCGAGCCGTGATCGCGATCGACGCTGGAGGCACCTCCACGCGCGCCGTCCTGGTCGACCAGCACGGCCGTCGGCTGGGCTCCGGTCGGGCCGCCGGCGGCAACCCGACCTCGGCCGGACCGGCCGAGGCGGTCGCGGCGGTGATCTCCGCGATCGAGCAGGCGCTGCGCCCCGCCGGCACCGATCCGGGCGCCGTCGAGACCGTGCTGGTCGCCCACGCGGGCGGGCACGACGACTACCAGCCCGGCATCGAGCGGGGGCTCGCGGCGCTCGGCGTCCGCGCGCCCGTGCAGCGGGCGGGCGACGTGGCGGCGCTGTTCGCGTCCGGCACCCACGAGCGCCGAGGGACCGCGCTGATCGCCGGCACCGGCGCGATCGGCGGCGTGATCCGGGACGGCGGGATCGCCCGCACGGTCGACGGCACCGGCTGGCTGCTGGGCGACGCGGGCAGCGGCTTCTGGATCGGGCACCTGGTCGCGCGCGCCGTGGTGGACGACCTGGACGGCGGCCCTTCCACCGCGCTGACCCCCGCGCTGCTCGACGCGCTGGGGCTCGGACCCGTCGCGCCCGCTGACGGCGCGGGCGTGCTCGACGGGCGGCCGGCGGTGCTCGGCGCGCTGCTGCGCCGCCTCTACGCGCTGCGACCCGTGCAGCTCTCCCGCTTCGCGCCGCTGGCCTTCGGGCTGGCGGGCCGCGACCCGCTGGCCGACGAGGTCCTGCACGGGGCGGTCGCGGCGCTGGCGGCGCTGCTCGGCCGGCTGCGCCGCATCGAGGGCGAGGGACCGCTGGTCGTCGGCGGCAGCGTGCTGGTGGAGGGCGTGCTGCCGCTCGGCCCCGCGTTCACCGCTCCCCTGCTCGAGGCCGCCGGCGACGCCGTGCCGGTCCCGGTGGCGGACGGCCTGGTCGGCGCCGCGGTGCTCGCCCTGCGGTCGCAGGGCGTCGAGGTCGGCGAGCGGCTCTTCGCGGTGCTCGCGGCCGAGGTGCGCGGCGCGGAGCAGCCGCGATGAGCGCCCTCGTGGTGCGGGCGGCGCGGACGAGCGACGTGTCCGCCGTGAACCGCATCTGCTTCGAGACGGGGTACTCCGAGCAGGAGGTGACCGGGCTGCGGCCGACGCCGGACCTGCTCGGGCTCGTCTGGGCCGACCCCTACCTGGCCTTCGCACCGGAGTGGTGCCGCGTGGCGGTGGACGGGCGGGGCGTGGCGGGCTACCTGCTGGCGGTGCCCTCCACGCGGGACTTCGACCGGTGGGCGCACGCCGCCTGGTGGCCGCTGCTCAGCGCGGACCATCCCGCGGACGAGCCGGGCCTCTCCCCGGCGGACCGCGCCGTCGCCCGCCTGCTGGCGAGCCCGCCCGTCTCCCCCGAGCACCTGCTCGACCGTTTCCCGGCCCACCTGCACGTCGACCTCCTGCCGCGCGCCCGCGGGCGGGGGCTGGCCCGCCGGCTGATCGACGACCTGGTCGACCGGCTGGCCGCGGCCGGCGTGCCGGGCGTGCACCTGGGGGTCTCTCCCCGGAACGCGACCGCCATCGGCGTCTACGAGCACCTGGGGTTCGAGCGTCTGGACGTGCAGCCGGAGACGATCTGGATGGGCCGGCGCACCGGTGCCTGAGACCGCGTCGCCGTTCCCGCGCCGGCCGGAGGACGTGCCGCGCTGGACGGCGCAGCGCGCCCGCACGCCTCCCCGCCTGGACGGCAGGCTCGCGGCCGAGTGCTGGCGCACCGCCGCCTGGACGCCGCGCTTCGTCGACCTGGTCGACGGCCGCGCGGTGCACCTGGACACCCGCGCCGCGATCCTCTGGGACGACGAGCACCTGTACGTCGGGTTCCGGCTCGAGGAGCCGGACGTCACGGCGACGCTCACCGAGCGCGACAGCCGCATCTGGCTGGACGACGACGTCGAGCTGTTCGTCGCCGGGCCGGACGCCTACTGGGAGCTCGAGGTCAACGCCTTCAACACCGTGTACGAGGTGCTGTTCGGCTGGGACCGCGCCGACACGGCCGAGGCGTTCGCGGGCGATCCGGCGCTGCAGCGCGAGCACCTGCGGGCGGCGCCGTTCGACGGCGTGGACTTCAGGCCCCACCCGCGCGGGTCGCGGACCGGCTACTGGGGCTTCGACCTGCCGGGACTGCGCACCGCGGTGCACGTCGACGGCTCTCTCAACGACCCGGGCGACGTGGACCGCGGCTGGTCCGTCGAGATCGCGGTGCCGTGGGCGGGGCTCGCGCCGCTGGCGGCGGGACGCGCCCTCCCTCCCGCCGACGGCGACGAGTGGCGCGTCGCGCTCTGCCGCTTCAACACGCGACGGCGCGACGACTCCGGCGGCTGGTCGTGGAGCCCGCACGGCGTCTGGGACAGCCACGTGCCCGAGCTGTTCCCGATCGTCCGCTTCGACCGCGGCGCCTGACGCGCCCCGGCCCGCCGCGGCGGTTCAGCCCCGGTCGAAGCGGGAGTAGTCGGGCAGCTCGAACTGGTCGGCCGGCGGGGTGAGCAGACGCCCGGCCAGCGCCCGCCCCGGTCCCGTCCCCGCCGCGCGCAGCCCCGCGTGCAGGGCGGCGAGCCCCAGCCGGCTGGTCGGGTTCGCCAGCTGCGGCGTGCCCGGCGGCAGGTCCTGCCCCTTCTCGACCGAGGGCCGCATGCGCTGCTCGTAGGCGGCGAAGGCCTCCCGCGGGTCGTCGTGGGCGGCCAGCTCGCCGGCGAGCACGTAGGAGCCGACCAGCGCGAGGGAGGTGCCGACGCCGCTGACGGGGCTGGCGCACCAGGCGGCGTCGCCGGTCAGCGCGACGCGGCCCGCGGACCAGCGCGGGGCCCGCACCTGCCCGATCGACTCGAAGTACAGGTCCGGGGCGTCGTCCAGCGCGGCCAGGATGCGCGACGTCTCCCAGCCCGCGTCGCCGAACCGCTCGCGCAGGTGCGCGCGCTGCTCCTCCGGGCTCCGCAGGTCCGCGCCCCGCCGCTCGCTCGCGGGGTGCTCGTCGCCGCGGTCGACGGTCTCGGAGATCAGCGCCCGCGTGGTGCCGTGCCGGTCGGGCCGCAGGTTCGCGCTGCCGCCCCGCAGGGTGCACCAGCGCCACCAGTCGTCGTCGGACGCGGTGCGCGGGATCGTCAAGTAGGTCATCTCCAGGCCGAGCGGCCGGATGCGCGCCTCGTCGCCGAACGCCAGGGAGCGGGTGGTGGAGCGGATGCCGTCCGCCGCGACGACCGCGTCGAAGCGGCGGCCCGGTCCGTGCTCGAACTCCACGCCGACGCCGTCCCCGTCGTCGCGCAGCGCGGTGATCCGGTCGCCGAAGACCGTCTCGGTGCGGCCCTCCACGGCGTCCAGCAGCAGGCGCGCCAGGTCGCCGCGCAGCACCTCCGCCTCCGCCGTGGCGCCGGAGGTCTCGGAGCCGGTGACCGGGAACTCGGCCAGTGTCGAGCCGTCCTCGGCCAGGAAGCGCGTGCCCCGCTCCCCCGTCGTGGCGTCCAGCACCGCCTTCTCCAGGCCCCCGCGCCGGAGCGCCTCGCGGGCGGTGCCGCGCACGTCGATGTTCTGCCCGCCGTCGCGGAACTCCGGCGCGCGCTCGACCAGCACGGTGTCGAAGCCGTAGCGGTTCAGCCAGAGGGCCAGGTGCGGCCCGGCGACGCTGGCGCCGGAGATCAGGACGGAGGGCATGCGGCACCGTCCCACAGCCGACCTGCACGAATGAAGGAGATCCCGGCACGACCGGCCGGGCAGCGGTCGGTCTCGACACCGCCACCGGCGTCTCCTCCTTCATCCGTGGCGCCGCCGCTCGATACCCTGCGGGGATGAGGCTGGCGGAGGCGCTGATCGAGCGGGCCGCGCTGCAGCGGCAGGTGGAGCAGCTGCAGGCGCGCATCGTGCAGAACGCGCGGTACCAGGAGGGCGAGGAGCCCGCCGAGGACGCGACCGCGCTGCTGGCCGAGGTCGACCGCGTGCTGCAGCACCTGACCGGGCTGGTCGTCGCGATCAACCTGACGAACGCGGCGATCCGCACCGTGGACGGCGAGCCGGTGACCGCGGTGCTGGCCCGCCGCGACGAGCTGCGCCGGCGGCACGCCCTGCTCACCGCGGCCGCCGACTCCGCCGCCGGATCCTCCTGGGGCGGCGCTCGTCAGCTGCGCAGCGAGCTGCGGTGGATGCCCGCGCTGCCCGTCGCGCAGCTGCGCCGCGAGGCGGACCAGGTGGCGAAGACCCTCCGCGACCTGGAGGCGTCGATCCAGCGCGTGAACTGGGAGGCCGACCTGCAGCAGCGGTGAGTCGGTAGGCGCCCCGGGGCGAGCACACACCGCCGGGTCGTCGGTCATCGGCCCACTCCGATCGCGACGGGCAGCGAGCAGGCGGGAGCCGCGCACATTCAGCCCAGCACCGCTCACCGGTGACCGCGCATCGGGCACACCGCATCACCACGTGCTGACCAGGACGCCGAGGGCGGGTTCGGGGACCTCACCGCTGCTGCGCTGCTCCGCGGATCCGCAGTTGACTCGCGGATCCGCAGGAACAGGCCGACACGCCGCTCCCGGAGGCTCCGGAAGCAGCGTGTCGGCCTGGAAGTGCGGACCCGCGCAGGATCTGCGGATCCGCGAGGGTCAGGCGGAGAGGCGGGGGTAGTCCGTGTAGGCCTCGGCGCCCTCGGAGTAGAAGAGCTGCGGCCGCGGCTCGTTCTCCGGCGCCCCCTGCTTCCAGCGCTCGACCAGGTCCGGGTTCGCGATGACCGCGCGGCCCACGGCGACGGCGTCCGCGTGCGCCTGCTCGATCAGCGCCACGGCCTCGTCGCGGGAGGTCGGCGACCCGAAGCCGCTGTTCACGACCACCTTGCCGCCGAACCACTCGCGCAGGTCCTGCGCCAGCGCACCCGCCGGCTCGGCGTGCAGCACCGACAGGTACGCCAGCCCCAGCGGGCGCAGCCCGTCGAGCAGCGCGCGGTACGTCGCCCGCGTCTCGGCCTCGTCGGTCTCGAACGCGTCCTGCGCCTGGTTGGCGGGCGAGATGCGGATGCCGACGCGGCCGGCGCCGACCTCCGCGACGACGGCCTGCGCGACCTCGATCACGAAGCGGGCACGCGCCTCCGGCGAGCCGCCCCAGGCGTCGTCGCGCACGTTCGACGCGGGCGACAGGAACTGGTGCAGCAGGTAGCCGTTGGCGCCGTGCAGCTCCACGCCGTCGAACCCGGCGCGGCGGGCGCGACGGGCGGCCGTGACGAACTCCTCGCGCACCACGGCCAGCTCGTCCGCGGTCAGGGCGTGCGGCACCACGTGCTGCTTCTTGCCGTGCTGCGTGTGCACGTCGCCGTCGATCGCGACGGCGCTGGGCGCCAGGGTGCGGTCGGAGCCGCTGAGGTCGGGGTGCGAGACGCGTCCGCTGTGCATCAGCTGCATCACGATCGTGCCGCCCTCGGCGTGCACGGCGTCGGCGACCCGCTTCCAGCCGGCCTCCTGCTCGTCGGTGACGATGCCGGGCTGGCCGAAGTACCCCCGCGACTCCGGGCCGGGGTAGACGCCCTCGCTGATGATCATGCCCACCGAGGCGCGCTGGGCGTAGTGCTCGGCGACGAGCGGCGTCGGCACGCCCTCGGCGCCGCTGCGGACGCGGGTGAGCGGTGCCATGACCACGCGGTTCGCGAGGTGCAGGTCGCCCAGGTCGATCGGGCTGAACAGGTCCATGTGTCTCCTCCATCACGGATCGCGCGCGGCGACCCGTGATGCGTCAACGACCTCGGTCGCCCCGCATTCCCGGCGGTGCCGGCCGATCGGCCCGGGCGGGCGCATCCTGGAGGGAGGAGTCCGTCGTCGTCGGAAGGTCGTCCCGTGCGCAGGTTCATCGTCTCGATGATCACGACCGTCGACGGGTACCACGAGGGACCGGGCCGCGACGTGATGGCGATGCCCTTCGACGACGGCTTCAGCCGCGCGAACGTCGAGCTGCTGCGCGGTACGGGCACGATCCTGCAGGGCAGCGCGACCTGGGACGGCGGCGCCCACTGGACCGGCGTCGCCGCGGACGACTCGCAGCCCGCGATCGAGCGCGAGATCGGCCGCATCAACGCGGAGGTCGAGCACCTGATCGTCTCCGACTCGCTGCGGGTGGACCCGACCTGGCCGTGGGCGTCGAGGACCCGGATCATCCGGCGCGCCGAGGCGGTGGACGAGCTGCGGCGGATGAAGGCGCAGGAGGGCGGCGACATCCTGACCTTCGGCAGCGCGATCACCTGGAACCCGCTGCTCGAAGCCGGGGTCGTGGACGAGCTGCACGTGCTGATCGGGCCGGCCCTGCTCGGCGACGGCACCAAGGTCTTCTCCGGCTCGCGCACCCCGCTGCGCCTGCTCGACGCCGGCGTGCTGCCCGGGTCGCAGCTGGTGCGGCTGCGCTACGACGCCTCCGGTGCCTGAGACGGCCGTGCGCGGTCGCAGGAGGACCCCCGGCTGCCCGGTCTGCGGCACGCCAGACGCCCGGACGATCGTGTACGGCCTGCCCGTCCCTGACCTGCTGGACGACCCCGACGTCGTCCTGGCCGGCTGCGTCGTCCCGTCACCGGCCCCCGCCTTCGCCTGCCGGAATCCCGGCTGCGGCGCGGAGTTCGGCGCACTCCGCTGAGCCGCGGGCGCTGCGCCGTTCGCGCGCCGCCGCGTGTCAGCGGCGTGCACCACGATGTGGCTCATGACGATCCCCGGACCCGCCGCGCCCGAGCCCTCCACGCCCGCCCCGGCGGCGGAGCGTCCGCGCCGCGGCGGTCTGGTGGCCCTGATCCTGGGGATCGTGGCACTGATCGCCGCGCTGATCCCCTTCCTCTCCTACATCGCGGGCTTCATCGCGATCGCGGCGATCGTCGTCGGCGTGCTGGCGCTGCGGGGCGCGCTGCGCAAGGGGCGGGCGATCGTCGGGATCGTGCTCGGCGCGATCGCGCTGCTCACCGCGATCGTCATGTCGATCGTCTACTCGGTGCTGTTCTTCGTGATCCCCGCCGCGGTCCGCGCGATCCCGAGCAGCCTGCCGTCCGGCTTCGCCAGCAGCCCGCCCTCCGGCTTCCCGACGCCCTCCTCGCTCGAGAGCGCCCCCTCCACCGCAGCCGGTGGATCGGTCGTGTTCCGGGTGACCGGGGACGGCACGGCGTCGACCATCAGCTACACCGCCGCGAACACCGGTGGCGCCGCGACCGACCAGGTGTCGGGCGCCGATCTGCCCTGGACGAAGTCGGTCGGCATCGAGGATCGCACCGGTTTCGCCGCGTACGCCCTGGTCGCTCAGAATGGCGGCAGCGGCGACATCACCTGCTCGATCACCGTCAACGGGCGGGAGGTCTCGACCAACACCTCGTCCGGGCAGAACTCGGTGGTCTCCTGCACCGCGCAGGAGCAGGCGCAGTAGCCCGCGCCGGCGCCCGTCCGCTGCCGCCTCGGAGGTGCGGCGGCTAGACCGGACGCATGCGTGCTCCGAAGGACCTGCCCGTGCCCGACCAGACCGGGCGCACCGTCGTCGTCACCGGTGCGAACAGCGGACTGGGCTTCGAGACGGCGAAGCGCATCGCGCGCGCCGGCGCCCACGTCGTGCTCGCCGTGCGCGACGAGCAGAAGGGGCGGGCGGCCGCGGACCGCGTCGGCGGCAGCACCGAGGTGCGGCGCATCGACACCGCCTCCCTGCAGTCGGTGCGGGAGTTCGCGGAGGGCATCGAGTCCGTCGACGTGCTGGTGAACAACGCGGGCGTGATGGCGATCGACGAGCGCCGCACGCCGGAGGGCTTCGAGCTGCAGTTCGGCACGAACTTCCTGGGCCCGTTCGCGCTGACAGCGCTGCTGCTGCCGAAGCTGACGGACCGGGTCGTGATGCTGGCGAGCCTCGCCCACGTCGGCGCTCCCCTGCCGCTGGACGACCTGAACTGGCACCGGCGCCGCTACGGCCGCTACGCCGCCTACGGGCAGACCAAGCTGGCCGACCTGCTGTTCGCCTACGGGCTGGCGGCGCGGCTGGCCGAGGCCGGCTCGCCGCTGCGGTCGGTCGCCGCGCACCCGGGCATGTCCAGCACGAACCTGACCCGGGAGGTGCGGATGCCGAAGGCCGTCTCCGCGCTGACCGGCGCGCTGATCAACGGCTTCGGGCAGCCCGCCGCCGAGGGCGCCCTGCCGACGATCCTCGCCGCGACCGCGCGCGACCTGCCGAGCGGCAGCTACGTCGGCCCGGGCGGGCTCGCCGAGCTGCGGGGCGCGCCGATCCTCGTCTCCTCCACGCGGAAGTCGCGCAACCGGCAGCTGCAGCGCCTGCTGATCCAGGAGGCGGAGCGGCTGACCGGGGTGCCGCTCGTGATCCCGAAGGCCTGACCCGCCACCAGGCGCCGGTCGCGAGCAGCGCGGTCTCGATCGCCGGCAGCGTCGGCGCGCGAGCCGTCCGGCGCGAAGTGCGATGCTGCCCGGATGCCGGAACCCCGCCTGATGCTGCTGGACACCGCCGCCCTGTACTTCCGCGCGTTCCACGGGCTGCCGGAGACGATCACGGCGCCGGACGGCACGCCGGTGAACGCGGTGCGGGGGCTGCTCGACATCATCGCCCGGCTCGTCGCCGAGTTCGAGCCGACGCACCTGGTCGCCTGCTGGGACGACGCCTGGCGGCCCGCCTGGCGCGTCGAGCTCGTGCCCTCCTACAAGGCCCAGCGCATCGCCGAGCCCGGCGACGGCGACCGGCCGGACCGCGAGGAGGTGCCGGAGGCGCTGACGGCGCAGGTGCCGATGGTCGTGGAGGTGCTGCAGGCGCTGGGCGTCGCGCGCGTCGGCGTGCCCGACCACGAGGCCGACGACGTGATCGGCACGCTCGCGGCCACCGCCACGATCCCGGTCGACGTCGTCACCAGCGACCGCGACCTGTTCCAGGTGATCGACGACGACCGCGCGGTGCGGGTGGTCTCGACGGCCAAGGGGATGCGCAACCTGGAGGCGGTCACCGACCAGGTGCTGCAGGACCGCTACGGCGTCCGCGCCGCGCAGTACGCCGAGTTCGCGACGCTGCGCGGCGACCCCTCCGACGGCCTGCCCGGCGTCGCCGGCATCGGCGAGAAGACCGCGGCGACCCTGCTCCTCCGCTTCGGCGACCTGGAGGGGGTGCTCGAGGCGGCGACCACGACGTCGAGCGGCATCGCCGCGGGGCAGGCGGCCAAGCTGCGCGCCGGCGCCGAGTACGCCCGCCGCGCGCTGCCCGCCGTGCGGGTGGTGACCGACCTGCCCGTGCCCGAGGTGGACACCGCGATCGGCCTCACCGACGAGCGCCGCGCCGCCGCGCAGGAGCTGGCGGAGCGCTGGGACCTCGGCCGTTCGATGGAGCGCGTGCTGGCCGCCCTCGACCGCTGACCGGCGCTCAGACCGCGGTGTAGCCGCCGTCCACGCTGTACTGCGCGCCGGTGACGAACGAGGCGTCGTCAGAGAGCAGGAACAGCACGACCTGCGCCGCCTCCTCCGGCAGGCCCAGGCGACCCATCGGGTTGCGCCGCTTCAGCACCTCCCGCTCGTCGCGGGTCGTGTGCGTCGGCAGCGCGGTGTCGACCCAGCCGGGGTGCACCGAGTTCACACGGATGCCGTGCTCGGCGTAGCCCGCAGCGGCCGCCTTCGTGAGGCCCGCGACCCCGTGCTTCGCCGCGGAGTAGGCGATCGCGTCAGCGTCGCCGACCAGGCCGAGCATGCTCGAGACGTTCACGATCGCGCCGCCGCCCGACTCGAGCATCGCGGCACCCTGGTACTTCATCCCGTAGAACACGGAGTTGAGGTCCACCTCGATCACGCGCCGCCAGTCCGCCAGCTCGACCTCGTGCACCAGCCCGTGGGTGCCGCCGATACCGGCGTTGTTCACGGCCAGGTGCAGCCCGCCGCGGCGCTCGACCGCGGTCGCGACCACGCGCTCCACGGCCTCCGGGTCGGTGACGTCGGCGATCACCGGCACCAGCAGGCCGCCGGCGATCTCGATGCGGCGCTCCACGTTGTGCAGCCGCGTCTCGTCGACGTCGACCCCCACGACGACCGCGCCTTCGGCGGCCAGCCCGCGGGCGATCGCGGCTCCGATGCCGCTGCCCGCGCCCGTGACGATCGCGACCTTCTTGTCGAACCTGTTCGGCATCCTTGACGCACCCTCTTGCTCGTGAGGCGACGAGGCTAGGCCGCGATCCCGAGCCGAAGATGACCGCTCAGAAGGCGTCGCCCCGTCGCCACGCCATCTCCTGCAGCAGCAGCCCGTTGCCGTCCGGGTCGGAGAAGCCCGCGTAGCGGACTCCCCCGCCGACGTCGCTGATCGCGCCGACCTCGACGCCGCGGCGCAGCAGCTCCTCGCGCACCGCGTCCAGGTCGGCGACGACCAGGTGCAGGTTCCGTAGCGGAGCGGCGATCCCGTCGTAGACGGGCAGCCCGGAACCGAACCCGAGGGAGCACGCGGAGCCCGGCGCGGTCACCTGCACGACCCGCACCCCGGGCATCGGCTGCACGTCGACGTCGCCCGCGAACCCGAGCACGTCGACGTAGAACGCCTTCGCCCGGTCCACGTCGGCGACCGGGATCACCACCAGCTCCAGCTTCATCCGCAGCACGTCCACGGGCTCAGCCTGCCGCAGGCGCGCAGGCGTCGACCTGCGGGGCCGCTCGGGTGCAGCGCGACGCACCCCATCAGGCGTCGTGCCGCAGCCGCCCGTAGCGTGCGGCCCGCGGGTCGATCCCCGGTCCGCTCGACGACGAGGAGCATCACCGTGCAGTACCGACAGCTGGGCCGCACCGGCCTCCAGGTCTCCGACATCGGCTACGGCGCCTGGGGCATCGGCGGCGAGGGATGGATCGGCGCGCAGGACGACGAGTCGCTGCAGGCGCTGGAGCGCTTCATCGAGGTCGGCGGCACCTTCATCGACACGGCGCGCGGCTACGGCCGCAGCGAGGAGCTGGTCGGCCGGGTGGTGCGCCGGCACGCCGACGAGGGGCTGGTCGTCGCGACCAAGGTGCCGCCGAAGAACCTCCAGTGGCCCGCCGCCGCGGGCGTGCGGGTGGAGGACGCGTTCCCCGGCGACCACATCCGGGAGAGCCTGCAGACGAGCCTCAGGGCCAGCGGGCTGGAGGCGTTCGACGTGCTGCAGTTCCACGTCTGGAGCGACGAGTGGGTCGGCCGCGGCGACTGGCTGGAGACCGTGCAGGCGCTGAAGCAGGAGGGGCTGATCCGGTTCTTCGGCGTCAGCATCAACGACCACCAGCCGGAGAACGGCGTCGAGCTGGTGCGGTCCGGGGTGATCGACACCGTGCAGGTGATCGAGAACGTCTTCCACCAGCAGCCGGAGGAGCATCTGCTGCCAGCCTGCGAGCAGCACGACGTGGGCGTGATCGTCCGCGTCGCGCTGGACGAGGGCGGGCTGACCGGGCGCGTCACCGCCGACACCCGGTTCGAGCCGGGCGACTTCCGCGCCGGGTACTTCGGCGGCGACCGCGCGGCGCAGCTCGACCGGCACGTGCAGGCGCTGGTCCAGGACCTGGGGATCGACGTCGACGAGCTGCCGGACCTGGCGCTGCGCTACGCGCTGGCGCAGCCGGCGGTGTCGACCGTGATCGCCGGGATGCGGTCGGTGCGCAACGTGGAGCGCAACGCGGCGACGAGCGACCGCGGCCCGCTCTCCTCCGAGCAGCTGGCGACGCTGCGCCGCCACCGCTGGGAGCGCAACTGGTACACCGCCGCCTGAGGGGGCGCCCGCGGATCCGCATTTCCTGTCCGACGCGCCGCAGCAGCCGCTCCCGCTGACGGGGTGTCGCCTGCGGATCTGCGGATCCGCGGGACGAGCGGTCGCGCCCGGGAAGGGGCAGGGTGGTGCCGTGCGGACCGAGCCCGAGCCGTCTGCCGGCGACGACGCGGTGCGGATCGACGCCCTGCGCCACCGCCTCTACCGCGCGGACGCCTCCGAGGAGGACGTGCGCCGCTACCTCGCCGCGCAGCCCGAACCGGTCGCCCCGGCCGAGGACCTGCCGGGGCAGCCGCTCGCGACCATGTCCGGGGTGCGGCGCCGCGCCCTCCTGGGCGTGATGGCCGGAGCAGCGGCGCTCGCCGCGGTCGCGGCGCTGATCAGCACCGACCGGGGCGCCCCGGCGGTCACCGCGTCGTCGCCGGCGCCTGCCGCCGACGTCCGGGACATCGGCGAGGGTCGGACCCTCGCCGTCGAGGAGGGGACGGTGTCGGCGCCGGTGCGGGCGGCGACCTCCGTGCACGGGGTCGCCGCCGTCGGCCTCCGCTACGAGGGTCGCGGCAACGCGGTCGTGGCGTTCGACCCGCCGACGGGTGCGATCGACGGCGGCCGGATGAAGGTCGCGCTGAGCACGAGCGGCACCGCGCCGGTCGCCTGGCGAGCGCTGCTGATCGTGCTGCGCGGCGACGGCAGGAGCTACCCGGCGGTGCTCGCGCGCGGTCGCACCGGCGAGCCGCGGGGCACGGCGGACCCCACCACCTTCATCTACCCGACGGGCCCGCCCAGCCGGATCGCGGTGGAGGCGCCCGCGGGATCCGCCTGGTCGCTGCTGGTCGCCGTCACCGACGGCATCGAGCCGACCCTCCGCTGACGGCGCATCGCCCCAGCAGCGGCTCAGCCCGCTGCCACCTCCTGTTCACGTGGCGCCCCCACGCTGCCTCCATGTCGATGGCCGAGCCGTTCATGCCCCACACCGAGGACCCGGAGACCGCGCTGGACGAGCGCAGCGATGCGCCGGTGCCCGAGCAGCACGGCGAGCCCGAGGAGGCGGAGCACACCCTCACCAGCACAGGTCGCGCGAAGCAGCAGGACGACGAGCCGCTGCCGGCGTTCCCGGCGGAGGACGTGCTCCCCGACTGAACCCGCGCACACGCCGCGCGGCAGCGGGTGCAGAGTGAGCCCGTGGCCGACCGGGAGACGACGGGTGCCGACCCCGCCGAGCGCGAGGCCCTGCGCCGCAGCCTGTACCGGCCCGGCGCGACGGACGAGGACCGCCGGCGGTACGCGGCGCTCGCCCCCGTCGTCGAGCAGCAGCCGCAGGACCCGCCGCCGACCCTCCCCCGTCGGCCCCGCTGGCCGGCGGCCGCGCTGCTCGCAGGCGTCGCCGCAGCGTGCGTCGCCGCGCTGCTGCTCGGCAGGGGCGAGGCACCGGCTCCGGAGGTCGCCGAGACCGTCCGCCCCGCTGACGTCACCGGCACGGAGGTGCGCGCGGCCCTGGTCGTACCCCGGCCGGACGCCCCGCGGCCGACCCCGATCGCGACCTCGCTGGCGGGGGTCGACACGCGGCTGCAGCGGTTCCACGGCCGCGGCCCCACGGCGCTGGCGATCGACACCTCCACCGCGCAGCGGCAGAACGGCACGCTGCTGGTGATGATGTCGTCGCCCGCTGCGGGGCGGGTGCACTGGTACGCCACCCGGCCGGCGCGCCAGCCGGGGCACGCGGGCTGGGCGGAGGTGGTCGCGAGCGGTGACGCCGACGGCACCGCGGTCGAGCCCGCCTACAGCGTCCTCGTCTACGACGGCTCCCCGCCCTCGCGGCTGGCCGTCAAGGCGCCCACCGGCAGCCGGTGGACGCTGACGGTGGCCTTCCTGCCCCGCGGGCGCTCCGACCAGTAGGCGCGCGGCGGCCCCGCTACGGTGACGACCGTGCACGAGGGCCGCGGCGTCTGGGACCTGGTGCTGACCGTCGTGCTGGGCCTGCTGCTGCTCGCAGCGGCCGCGGTCGGGGCGCTGCTCGGCCTGCTGCTGGCGCTGGTCGGCGACTCCTGCGGCGCCTCCGTGCAGTGCAGCACCGGGCAGCTGACCGCCGGGGTCGTCGTCGCCGCGGCCGGCCCCGCGGTGGTGGCCGTGATCGCGATCATCGTGCTCGTGCGACGGCTCGTGCGGCGCCGCCTCGCCTTCTGGGTGCCGCTGGTCGGGCTGGCCGCGGCCGTCGCCGTGTGGTTCGGCGGCGCAGCGCTGGCGGTCGCCGCGGTGCCCGGCTTCACGGTCTAGACGACGACCGATCGCAGGCCGGGCGCGATCTACTTCTGCACCTGCACCAGCGGGGTGGACCCCTGCGGGACGACGACCAGGTTGCCCTTGTCGCCGATCGACTTGAGGGCGTCGATGTAGCGGCTCTGCAGCACGGGCTCGCTCAGCGACTTCGCGAGCACCTCGTTGGCCTTCGCCTGCGCCTCGGCCTGGACCACCTGCTGCTGCGCGCTGATCTTCGCCGCGTCCAGCTTCGACTGCTCCGCCGCGACCTGCACCTGGGCCTGCTGCGCGGCGGAGTAGGAGTCGCGCACGGCCTGCGGCGGGCGGATCTCCTGCAGGTTCACCTGGTCGACCTGCACCCCGGTGCCCTCCCACGCGGACTCGAGCGCGGTGCGCAGCGCGCTGGACACCTCGGTGCGCTTGGTCAGCAGGTCGAGGGTCGAGAACTGGTTGGGCACGTTGCGGGTCTGCGACCGCACCTGCTGCACGACGAACTGCTGCACGAAGTTCTGCTCGTCGCGGTACTGGCGGTAGATGTCGGTGACCTTCTCCGGGGCGATCGAGTAGACGATGTTCACGTCGATGTCGTTGCTGACGCCGTCCGCGTCCTGCGCGGTGACCTGCGGCCCGGCGGCCGAGCCCCCGGAGTAGTCGGTGTCGCCCTTGCCGACGAAGCTCACCGTCTGGTTGCGGATGTTGAACGTCTTGACGTCCTGCCACGGAGCCTTGCCGTGGAAGCCGGGCGAGGTCTCCTGGCCGGCGATGACGCCGGAGACGTCGACCAGCACCGACGCCTCGCCGGAGTCCTGCGTGTAGAAGGTCTGCGACAGGATCGCGACGACCCCGAGCACGCCGCCCGCGACGGCGGTGATCAGGCCGATGGCGCGGGACTTGGGGCGGCGCCGGCCCACGACCAGACCGGCGACGGCGACGGCGAGCAGGAGGAGTCCGAGGACGAGGAGGGACACGGGTGCCTTTCTGAGGTCAGGCGCGGCGGTCCGCGTCGAGACCGCGGACGGTCTGGGTCTGCGGGTAGCCGCAGCGGGCGCACTCACGGCGCATGACGACGTCGATCCGGTCCGGCAGCCAGCGACCCTCGTCGACCTCGCCGTAGAGGTGGATGCGCCGCTCGTCGAGGATCTGCCAGCGCGTCCAGCGGTGCTTGTGCCGGTCGGAGACGGCGGCCGGGCTGCGGTCGACCGCCTCAGAGTCGGCGCCGGGACGGGCGCGCGGCAGCACGGCCAGCATCACCGCCCCCACGAGCACGACCAGGGCCAGCACCGCGATCGTCTCGAGCAGGGCGGCCATCGGCACACTCAAGCAGGTTCCGTGTCCGCGCAGAAGGTGCAGGATCCGCTGCCGACCAGGGGATGCGCTCTGCGGTCGACCCGGAGCGCGATGACGCTCCCGCTCAGCCGCGCCGCCAGCCCGCCTCGTGCGCGGCGACGATCGCACCGGCGCGGTCGCGGGCGCCCAGCTTCAGCAGGATCGCCGACACCTGCGTCTTGACGGTGCGCTCGGCGGTGCGCAGGGCGGCCGCGATCTCGACGTTGCTCGCGCCGGCGCAGACGAGGTCGAGCACCTGCCGCTCGCGCGGGGTCAGGGAGGCGAGCGCGCGGGCGGCGTCGGGCGGAGCGATCGGCTGAGCGGCGGCCCGCGCGATCACCCGCGGCAGCACGCGCGGGTCGAGCCAGGAGCCGCCGCCGGCGACCGCTCGCACCGCCTCCACCAGCGACTCCGCCGGGCTGTCCTTCAGCACGAATCCCGCAGCCCCGGCGGCCAGCACCGGCCACAGCACCTCGTCGTCGTCGAAGGTCGTCAGCGCGAGCACCGGCGGACCGTCGGCGGCCCGCAGCATCCGGGTCGCCTCCACGCCGTCCATCACCGGCATCCGCACGTCGGTCAGCACCAGGTCGGGTCGCAGTCGCTCGACCGAGCGCAGCAGGGCCCGCCCGTCCGCGACCTCGTCGAGCACCTGCAGGTCCGGCTCCGCCGAGAGCACCAGCGCCAGCCCCGACCGGATCATGGCCTGATCGTCGGCGAGCACGACGCGCAGCGCGCTCACGCGGGGACCACGGGCTGCACCGCGGACGCGTCCCGCGGCAGGCGGCACTCGACCGCCCACTCCCCCGTCCCGCTCGTGGACGGGCCGGAGGTCAGCGTGCCGCCGATCGCCTCGACCTGCTCACGCAGCCCGGCCAGCCCGAACCCGCCCGCTCCGGGAGCCGGCGGCGCCGCTGCTCCCGCGTTCGCCACCCTCGCCGCGACACCGGCGGGGTCGACCGCGACCCGGACCTCGACCGGCGAGCCGGCCGAGCGGTACCGGGCGGCGTTCGCCAGCGCCTCCTGCACCACGCGGTACAGCGTGCCGCGCACCAGCAGCGGCAGGTCCTCGAAGTCTCCGTCGGCGTGCAGCCGCACGTCGACGGTCGCGGCACGGTAGGTCTGCACCAGCCGCGTCAGGTCGAGGGAGGCGCCCGCCCCGTCGTCGGTGCGCAGCAGGCCGACCACCTGCCGCACGCCGTCCAGGCTCTCGCGGCACACGCGCTCCGCCTGCTCGAGCGCCGCCTCCGCCGTCGCCGGATCGGCGCGCAGCACGCGGCGGGCGCCGCCGACCTGCAGCACGACGACCGTCAGCGAGTGCGCGACCAGGTCGTGCACGTCCCGCGCCAGTCGGGTGCGCTCCTCCTGCGCCTCGGCGGCGACGAGCCGGGCGTCGGCGGCGCGCAGCTCGACGCCCAGGCGGCGGGTGCGGCCGAGCAGCAGCCCGAGCATCACGCTGAACACGTTCCCGATCGCGAAGTAGACCTCGCCCGGGTTGAAGGCGTGCCCGCCCACGAGCGCGGTGGACGGCAGGAGCACCCCCACCCCGGCGAGCAGTGCGACGTGCCGTCGCGTGGTCGACCGGCTCGCCAGGTGGGCCAGCGCGGTCGTCGCCAGGAACATGCCCGCGCCGACGTCGTCCAGCACCAGCAGCCCGACGACCGGCAGCACCGCGATCAGCCCGAAGAGCACGCCCGGCATCCGGCGCCCGATGACGCCGAGCACCCACGGCACGAGGGCGACGGCGAGCAGCGCCAGCACCGCCGGCCTCCCGCCCGCGATCACGGCGGCCGCGGCGGCGGCGATGCCCACGGGCACCAGCCAGCTCGGCTCGAGCGCCGCCGGGTCGTGCTGAGCGCGCATGAGGACCTCCTGACCCGCACGGTATCCGCAGCAGGAGGCCGACTGCATCGGCCGTCGAAGCGGTGCGGGCGTCCGCGAGGACGAGGAGGAGGCGGCCTCCGGGACGATGCGCCCCGCGCCGCGGTGTCCGCAGGCTGGCCGCATGACCTCCGTCACCGCACGCCTGCAGCAGCGCGTCGACCGCCTTCCCGCGCCGGTGCCCGACGAGCGGGCCGCCGACCCCGCCCGGCGCATCCTGCTGATCGGCGCTCTGCTCGCCGTGGCGTCGCTGCTGGTGGCGCTGGTGGGGCTGGCCGTCGACCCCCGGCAGATCGGCGGGGAGGCCGCATGGGTGAAGCCGGCGGAGTTCGGCGTCTCGATCACGCTGTACCTGGTCGCGCTGCGCTGGATCCTCGCCTCGGTGCACGGTCACCGCCGCCTGCTGACGCGGCTCAGCGTCGTCGTCGTGGTCGCGTTCGGCCTCGAGACGCTGTGGGTCGACGGCCAGGTGCTCCGAGGCACGACCAGCCACTTCAACACCGCTACGCCGCTGGACGCGGTCGCCTTCCAGGCGGCCGGAGGCGTCGTCTCGCTGCTGCTCGTCGCCACCGTCTGGGTGATGGTGCTGGCGCTCCGCACCCGTGGCCTCGACGCCGGGGTCGCGGCCGGCATCCGCTGGGGCCTGGCGGTCAGCGCGCTCGGGATGCTGGAGGCGGTGTCGATGCTGGTCAACGGCTTCAGCCCGACGGCGATGGGCGGGCACACGGTCGGAGGCCCCGACGGCGGTCCTGGAATGGCGCTGACGGGCTGGAGCCTCACCGACGGCGACCTGCGCATCGCCCACTTCGCCGGTCTGCACGCCTTGCAGGCGCTGCCGCTGCTGGCCTGGCTGCTGCAGCGCCGCACCGGGCTCGGCGAGCGCACCCGCCGCGCCCTGATGCGGGTGGCGGGCACCGGAGCGGCGCTGCTGGTCGTGCTGCTGTGGTGGCAGGCCGAGCGCGGGCAGGCCCTGATGCGGCCGGACGCGGTGACGCTCGGGGCGGCTGCCGTCCTGGTCGCCGCGCTCGCCGCGGGCGTGAGCGTCGTGCTCCGGCGCGGGCGACGGACCCCGGGTCGGCTCGGCGCCTCCCGAGGGTGAACAGGCGGCTCCGCCGCCCCGCGTTCCCCGGGACGACACCGACCGCTCGCCCGCCGGGTGCAGGCTGAGCGCATGGTCGATGCGGACGAGCCGGAGCGGCGGGCGCGGCTCGCCGAGCTGCAGCGCCGCCTCTACCGGCCGGACGCGTCGCCGGAGGACCTCGCCGAGTACACGGCGCTGCGGGACGAGCTCGCCGCCGCCGAGTCGCAGCGGGCGGCCGCTGCAGCCGTCGCGACGGCCGTCGAGGACGATCAGCAGGCTGAGCGCGCGGCCGAGCAGCCGAGCGTCCGCCGCTCGCGCC
>JAKONM010000324.1 GCA_022701925.1 Microbacteriaceae bacterium | reverse complement strand
CGGGTCTGCCCGACGACCCGGGCCTGGTGCCGCACGTGGCCGACTGGACCCCCCACGACGGGCTCGACGCCACCGCGGCCCTCCTCGCCGAGCGCCCCGACGTCGACGGCGTCTTCGCCGCCGACGACCAGATGGCCCTCGGTGCGCTCGCCGCGCTGCGGACCGCGGGACGCCGGGTGCCCGACGACGTCGCCGTCGTGGGCGTCGACGACGTGCCCGCGGGCCGCTTCGCGTCGCCGTCGCTGTCCACGGTGGCCATCGACCGGGCCTTCATCGCCGAGCAGGCGCTGGAGCTGCTGGTCAGCCGCCTGGGGGACCCCGCCCTCCCGCCGCGGCACGTGCAGACCCCCTACCGCCTCGTGGTGCGGGAGAGCTCCGCCTCCTGAGGCCGTCACCCGGACGGCGCAGGGCGTCCCGCGGCGTCCTCCGCGAGGAGGGCACCGCGGCTAGGGTCGACGACGCCGCGCAGCCACCGCTCGGGGCACCCCCTGACGCCCCGAGGAGGCAGCCGTGTCCGACGCGTGCCTGTCCCCCCTGAGCTCCGGCGACGGCGGCTGCCGCTCCCACCTGCCGGGCCACCGCATGCCGCGGATGCTCGCCGAGGTGGTGCGCCGCAGCCCCTGGGGCTGGCGGCGGGGCACGGTGGTGTCGGTGAGCCCCGACGGCTGGATGCTGCTGGAGTGCCGCGACGGCGCGCGGCGCGCCGTCGTCCACGCCTGGCACCACGCCGACCTCGCCGCCCAGCTGCTCCCAGGCACCGAGGTGCGGCTGCACCAGCGCGGGGGCCGCCTGGAGGACTCCCCCCTCGGCCTGGGCCCGGCCGCGCTCGACGGCCCCACCGGCATGATCAGCCTGCACGTGGCGCAGGGCCCGCCCCCGGTGCCCGAGCCGGTCCGGCTGGACGCCTGGGCCGACGACGACGAGGCCGTCGTCATCGACCTGCGCACGCGCGCGCCCCTGACCCTGGGCTAGCGTCGGCGGGTGGCTGACGACGTCCACCCGACCCAGTTCCTGCCCGAGGCGGCCTCGGCCGTGGCGGACGCCGCCCGCGGCCTGGCGATGGCGCACCCGGACGACGTCGGCGTGGTGCTCGACCCGCTGCACCTGCACGCCCTGCGCCGGGCACCCGGCCGGCGGGTGGCGCTGGTCTCCGGCGGCGGCGCCGGCCACGAGCCGATGCACGCCGGGTTCCTGGGCCCGGGCGGCCTCGACGCCGCCTGCCCCGGGCTGGTGTTCACCTCGCCCCACCACCGGCAGGTGCACGCGGCGGCCCGCCGCGTCGCCGGGCCCGGCGGGGTGCTGCTGGTGGTGAAGAACTACACCGGAGACGTCATCTGCTTCGCCATCGCCGCCGAGCGCCTGCGGGCCGAGGGGGTTGCGGTGGAGACCGTGCTGGTCGACGACGACCTCGCCACCGACTCCGCTGACGAGGAGCAGGCCCAGCGGCGCGGCACCGCCGCCACCGTGCTCGTGGAGAAGGTGCTGGGTGCGGCCGCCGACCGCGGCGACGACCTCGCCGCTCTCGCCTCCCTGGGGCGCGATGCGGTCGCGCGGGCGCGGAGCCTGGCGGTGGCCTCGCGGGCGCAGACCTCCCCCGCCACCGGCGAGCCCGCCTTCGAGCTGGGGCGCGGTGAGCTGGAGCGCGGGGTGGGCATCCACGGCGAGCGGGCGGCGTCCACCACGTCGCGCCCGCCGACGCGCGAGCTGGTGGCGGGGATGCTCGACGAGCTGCTCGCCGGTCTGGAGGCCGCCGGCGCCCCCGCGGGTGAGGACGGGGTCGCGCTGCTGGTCAACGGCCTGGGCGGCGCCACCTCGCTGGAGCTGCACGCGCTGCGGGCGCTGGTGGGCGACCTGCTGTCCGAGCGCGGCGTGCGCGTCGCGACGTCGCTGGTCGGCACGTACACCGCGGCCCTGGACATGCGCGGCTTCTCGCTGACCCTGCTGTCGCTGCGCCCCGGGTGGCTGGAGCTGCTGACCGCCCCCACCGCCACGCCGTCGCTGCCGGCGCTGCCCGGCGAGGTGCAGGCGCAGGTGGAGCCCGGGTCGCCCGCCGGCGGCGACGCTGCTGCCGAGGCGTCGCAGGACCCCGACGACGCCGGCGCCGCGGTGCTCGCCGCGTGGGCGCGGGCCTTCGAGGACCAGCGCGACGAGCTGACCCGCCTGGACCAGCTGGCCGGCGACGGCGACTTCGGCGACAACCTCGCCTCCGGCCTGGATCGCTCCCGGCGCCGCGGCGGCACCCTGACCGGCGCGGCCGGCGCCTTCCTCGACGAGGTCGGCGGCAGCAGCGGGCCCCTGCTGGGGCTGCTGCTCGGCGAGCTGGCGCCCGTGGTCCGCAGGGGCGCGCGGCCCGAGGACCTGGGGGCCGCGCTGCAGCGGGGTGCGCAGGCCGTCACCCGCGTCGGCGGCGCCGAGGTGGGCGACCGCACCTTCCTGGACGCACTGGTCCCCGCGGCCGAGGCGCTGCTCGTCGGACGCTCGCTGGACGACGCCGCGCGCGCCGCCGCCGACGGGGCGACCGCCACCGCGCAGCTCGTGGGCCGGCGCGGCAGGTCCCGCTACCTCGGCGAGCGGGCGCTGGGCTCCCCCGACCCGGGCGCCGCGGCGGTCGCGCTGCTGGTCGGGTCCCTGGCGTCGGTGCTGTCCGAGGTGCAGTCCGAGGTGCGGGAGCCGTGAGCGACCCGTACCGCGTCATGACCGTCTGCACCGGCAACATCTGCCGCTCCCCCATGGCGGAGGTGGTGCTGCGCCACCGGCTCGACGAGGCC
>JAKONM010000174.1 GCA_022701925.1 Microbacteriaceae bacterium | reverse complement strand
CACGTCGATCGAGGGCAGCCGCACCGTCGGCGGCGCCGTGAACGAGGGCAGCCGGATGGTGGCCGTCGGGTCCGGGTCGGGCTCGAGGTCCGCTGCGCTGCGGCCGGTGAGCACCGCCAGGCCGGTGGCCAGCACCGCCAGCGTCATCGCGGCGGCGATCAGCAGCCGGTAGCGCACCCCGAGCGCCCGCAGGTAGCGCTGCGGCGCGTTCACGCCGGCGTTCACCGCCTCCACGATCAGCAGCACCAGGCAGGCGCCCGTGGCGAGCAGCACGGCCGCTCCGCTCGTCGCGACGCCGGCGAGCGCGACGACGCCCAGCCCGATCGCCGACCACAGCGTCAGCTCCTGCCGCAGGCCGCCGTAGCGCCAGGCCGTGCCGCCGCGCACCCGGCCCGTGCGGCGACGGGCGACGGCGAGCACCCGCTGGTCGTCCGGCACCACCGCCAGCACCGCGCCGCCGCCGGCGAGCACGGCGGCGCCCAGCAGCAGCCCGGACAGGAGGGGCACGGCGAGGGCGGCGAGGGCCCCGGACACCGTCGCCGCGGCGGACACGACGAGCAGCACCCGCATCGCGCCGGTGCCCCGCGCCGCGGCGGCGCGCACCATCCGGTAGCCCTCCGGCAGCACCGCGCTGCGGCGCCGCCAGCGGCGCAGCACCAGCAGCCCGACCCCGACGGCGAGCACCGCGAGCACGACGGCCGCGACGCCCGCGCCCGCTCCGGCGACCGTCGCGACCAGGGCGGGCAGCAGCGTCGCGGGGGTCAGCGCCAGCCGCCGCTCCCAGGTCGTCGCCGCGTCCAGCAGCTGCCGCGGCTCCTCGGCGCCGGGATCCGCCATCAGCACGTCCACGAGCAGCGCGGGCTGGGCCGCGACCGGCGCGTACTCGGCCCGCAGCGCCAGCAGCCGGGTCGACACGGGGTCGATCGCCAGGCCCTCCTCGACGGCCCGACGCGCCGCGCCCACGTCGCCGAACGCGTGCTCGATCACGGCCGCGCTCCAGCGCGTCTCTGCGCGCTCGGGGTCCAGCGCGATCGCGCGCCGGATCGCGTCGCGGGCCACCGCCCGGTCGCGTGCGGTGCGCCGGTCCGCACCGGACAGCGCCAGCACCTCCCAGCCGCCCGCGTTCCCCGGCTCGAGGCCGATCACCGTCGCCGCCAGTGCCGCGGCTTCGTCGCTGCGCCGCGTCTGCAGCAGCACCAGGGCCAGCCGCAGCATCGGCGGCGTCCACTGCGGCGCCTGCGCCACCGCGGCCCGCGCCGCCGCCTCCGCGCCCGGCAGGTCGCCCTGCGCGCGCAGCACCGCGGCCAGCTCGGTCAGCAGCTCGGGGGAGTCGGGCTGCTCCGCCAGCGCGTCCTGCAGCAGCCGCTGCGCCTCGTCCAGCCGCCCGAGCGCCCGGTACTGGGCGGCCGTGGTGACGACGCCCGCGACCTCAGAGGGCACGGCGGCGCTTGAGGTACGCGACCAGGTCGTCGTACCGGCCGTCGGTGTTCGCGAACGCCGCCACGTTCTTCGCGCTGACCAGCCAGGAGCCGGTGGAGGGCTTGACCTGCCGCAGCGCGTGCCGCACGTCGTCCATGCCGATCGGCTCGATGCGGCCCGCCTTCACCGAGCGGGCCATCGCCTGCTCCGCGGCGCTGACGACCACGTGCTCCAGGTCGGCGCCGCTGAAGTCCTCCGTGGCGCGCACGACCGCCTGCAGGTCGATGCCGGCGATGGGGCGCCGGGCGAAGTGGTGCTGCAGGATCGCCTCCCGCGCCGGCTCGTCCGGCGGCAGCACCAGCGTCATGCGGTCGAAGCGGCCCGGCCGCAGCAGCGCGGGGTCGACGTCCCAGGGCGCGTTCGTGGCGGCCAGCACGAACAGGCCGTCGTTGTCGGCGGTCATGGAGTCCATCTCCATCAGCAGCTGGTTGACCATGAGCCGCAGCCCGCTCCAGCCGCCGGAGATGCCGCTGCGGCGTGCCCCGATCGCATCGATCTCGTCGAGGAAGAGCACCGCCGGGGCCAGCCGGCGCGCGGTGGTGAACAGCGCGTGCAGCTTCTGCTCGGTCTCGCCGAGGTGCGGCCCCAGCACGTCCGCCAGGCTCACCGTGATGAAGTGCGCGCCCAGCTCGCCGGCGACCGCGCGGGCGATGAAGGTCTTGCCGCACCCGGGAGGGCCGTAGAGGATCAGCCCGCCCCGCAGCGACTTGCCGAAGGCGGCGGCGACCTCGGGGTGCCGCATCGGCTCGAGGAAGCTCTCGCGCAGCCGCTGCTTCACGTCCTGCAGCCCGCCGACGTCGTCCAGCGTGATGGATGGCCGCTCGATCTCAGCGTCCGCATCCGCCTCCGGCTCGCCGCCGGGCACGATCGGCGGCGCCTCCTGCTGCGAGGAGTCGACGAACGGCGGCGGCATCGCGCTGCCGCCCAGCTGCTGCTCCGCGTGCGCCCAGTCGAAGCCTTCCGCGGGCGCGTCCTCGCGCGACGGCGGGGCCGCGGGGGCGGCCGGCTGCTCGTTCCCGCCCGCCGCCGGGGGCTCCGACGCGCCAGCCGCCGGGCGCAGCGCCGCGGAGGCCTGCGTCAGCACCGTCAGCGCCGCCGCGTGCCCCGGCGCGTGCTGCAGCGCGACCGCGGCGTGCTGCAGCGCCTCCGCGGGCCTGCCGCGGTCGAGCAGCAGCTGCGCCACCTGGGTGCGCAGGTCGGCGTCGTCGGGGCGGGCGTCGACCGCGGCGAACAGGCTGGCGAACAGGGCGTCGTCCATGCCTCGAGAGCCTAGGGAGCGGGTCGGCGCGGAAAGAACTTCTTTATCTTCCGTCGCGACGCCCCTCGCTGCTTGCATGCGATCCGTCAGGAAGTCCCTGATGAATCGTCGAAGGAGATGGTCATGCGCAACCTGCGCTTCATGGTGGGAGCGGCCCTGGTCGCACTGGGGGCTCCCGTGCTGGCGGTCGCCGGAGCGAGCGCCGCGCAGGCGAGCGACGCCCACGTCAGCATCCCGAGCAACTACGTCTACAACCCGAACACGACCTACCAGCGCACGTTGCACGACTACTGCACCAAGAGCCCCGACCAGTTCCCGAGCCCCGGGCGCAACGCCGACTTCCGGGGGCCCTGCGCCCGCCACGACCTGTGCATCATGTACCGCTCGACGGCCCGCTCGACCTGCGACACCAACCTGCGCGCGAACCTCAAGCAGGAGTGCCGGTACACCTACGGCCGGTGGGACCCGCGGCGCGGCGCGTGCAACGAGACCGCGGACGTGTACTTCGAGGTCGTCCGGGTGAACACCCTGCTGTTCAACTGAGGTCTCCCGTCCGCGGCGCCGTCCGGTCAGACCTCCTCGGTGCTCATGACCCGGGAGGGGCGGTCCCCGTCCCGCTCCTCCCGGACCATGAACGACGCCACCAGGGCACGGATCGTGAGGCCGAGCAGCGTCCAGGGGCCGTCCGAAAGGTCGAGGTCGACATCGGCGCCGTCGGTGCTCGGCCCGAAGACGGGGTGGGGGATCCCCTGGATCTCCTGCAACGCGAACCCCTCGCCCATCGCGGCGACGGCCTCCGCGAAGTCGAGCACCGTGAGCGGGGCCCGCATGCGGTAGCCGTGGGCCCGCATCAGCGACCCGTAGACCTCGGCGAACTCGCCGACGGAGTCGAGGTGCCGCTCCGCGCTCGCCGCGTTCAGCCCGTCCGAGCAGCGGGAGGACGCCCGCAGCGCCAGCGCCACGAGGAACACCCGGCTGCTCCGTGACCGGTCGCCAGCGAGGCTCTGGACGTGCGCAGCCGCTGCGAGGCGGATCACCCGGTCGAGCCCGCCCCCGCGGGCGCGGGGGTCGTCGGCCACGGCGCGGAACAGCTCCACGGATCCCACGTCCCGGTACCGCGTCACCTCGATCGCCAGGTCGCGGTGGAAGTGATCCTGATCGGCCCACAGCCGGTAGGCGGCGCCGGTCGTCAGCTGCGCGCGCTGCACGACCTCCTGCAGACGGATGTGCCCCACCCCGGCGGAGACGCCGCGTGCGAGCAGCATCTCCATGCCCGTCCGCAGCAGCAGCTCGCGGGTCTCGTCGCCCGTCCTGCGCCCCATCCCCGTCCTCCTCGTCGAGTGCACCGGCTGGAGCGACCGTAGTGGCGTCGGGGGCCCTCAGCCCAGCGGGTCCGTCGCGGGAGGCGCGCCGCGGCGGTCGGGCGCGACCGCCGCCCGGTCCGGCAGCCAGAGCACGAAGGTGCTGCCCGCGCCCGCGGGGAAGACGGTCAGCCGGCCCTCGTGGCTCTCGGCGATCTGCCGCGCGATCGCGAGTCCCAGCCCGGACCCGCGGTCGCGCCCGCGGGCGACGGCCCCTCCGGCGGGCTCGGACCGCCCGTCGGCGGACTGCTCCGGCGGTCGGCCGTCAGCGGGAGGGGCGGCGGGGGCGGGCAGGCGGTGGAAGCGCTCGAAGACGCGCTCGCGCTCGGCCTCGGGGATGCCCGGGCCCTCGTCGCGCACGGCGGCCCAGGCCCAGCCGCCGCGGCTGCCGGTCGCGACCGTGATCGCGGTGCCGGCGGGTGCCAGCCGCACCGCGTTCGACAGCAGGTTGCCGAGGGCGCGCGACAGCGCCACCGGGTCCGCGAACACCGGGGGACCGCCCGGCAGCCGCTCCTCCAGCCGCAGGCCCCGCTGCTCCGCCAGCAGGCGGTGCTCGAGCACCGCCTCGGCGGCGATGCGGGACAGGTCCGCCTCCTGCTCCTCGAACGCCGCGGAGCGGGTGCGGGCGGAGGCCAGCAGGTCCTCCAGCAGCCGGCGCATCCGCTCGGTGGCGCCGAGCACGACCGCGGCGGCCTCGCGGCGCTCGTCCGGCGTCGCGTCCTCGGTCGCGAGCACCGCCTCCACGTTCGCCTGGATCACCGCGACGGGGTTCCGCAGCTCGTGGCTGACGTCCTCCACCAGCATCCGCTCCGCCCGGAAGGCGCCGTCGAGGCGGTCGAGCATGCCGTCCATCGTGTCGGCCAGCTCGTGCAGCTCGTCGGGCGGGCCGCCCGCGCCGACGCGGCGGGAGAGGTCCGTCGCGCTGATCTCCCGCGCGGTGCTGGTGATCGCGGACACCGGCCGCAGCGCGCGGCGCGCGACCCACCACCCGATCGCGAGGCTCAGCACGAACATCACGATCAGCGCCACGACGGAGTAGTCGCGCACCGTCTGCAGGGTCTGGAAGTTCACCGCCTTCTGCACGCTCTCGACGTCGGCCACCTGCACCTGCTCGCCCGGCCGGTAGACCAGCGTGCCGTCGGACAGGCGGAAGAACTTCTTCACCGTCACCGGGTTCAGCGGCTCGTTCGGCAGCGTCGCGTTCAGCGCCAGCAGGATCGCGCCGATCGCCAGCGCGGAGATGCCGAACAGCAGCGCCGAGTAGGTCAGCGCCAGCCGCACCCGGATGGTGCGCAGCGCCGCCGGGAGGCGCGTCACGACCGGTCCGTCAGGTCGCGCAGCCGGTAGCCGCGGCCGGTGACGGTCTCGATGGCGGGCGCCTCGTCGCCCACCGTCAGCTTGCGGCGCAGGGTGCCGACGGTCACCCGCACGGTCTGGGTGAAGGGGTCGGCGTTCTCGTCCCACACGTGCTCGAGCAGCTCCTCCGCCGACACCACGTGCCCCGGCTGGCTGAGCAGGTAGCGCAGCACGCCGAACTCCTTCAGCGTCAGCGGCAGCTCGCGCCCGCCGCGCACGGCCAGCTGCTTCGCGACGTCCAGCTCGATCGGCCCGTGCCGCAGCAGGGACGCGCTGCCCTGGCCGTCCCGGCGCAGCAGCGCCCGCATGCGGGCCGTCAGCTCGGCGAGCGCGAACGGCTTCACCAGGTAGTCGTCGGCGCCCGCGTCGAGCCCGCGCACCCGGTCGGCGAGCCCGGTGCGGGCGGTCAGCATCAGGATG
>JAKONM010000172.1 GCA_022701925.1 Microbacteriaceae bacterium | reverse complement strand
CGCGAACGCGCCGATGCGGCTGGAGCCCGCTGCCTCGTCCGACAGCACGACGGTGGGGCGCTCCCCCGTGATCTGCTGCAGGATGCGGGCGTAGGCGCGGGCGGTCGTCGTGTCCGTCGCGATGACGAGCCCGCCGGCGTCGGGGACGCCGCGGCGGACCTCGGTCAGGCGCTTGTCGGCGGCGGAGAGCACGGCCGGCATCCACTCGCCCTCGGGTGAGAGCGCCGTGCGCCAGGCCTGCGCGGTGATGTCCTTCGTGGTCGCCTCGCCCAGCCGGGCGCTCATCTCCTCGCCCGCGCTGGTGCGCCAGTGCATCGCGCCGGAGTAGACCATGAACAGCACGGGGCGGACGACGCCGTCCTCCAGCGCTCGGCGGTAGCCGTAGGCGTAGTCGGTGATGGAGGTGCGGATGCCGTGCGCGTCCGGCGCGTACTCCACGAACGGGATCGCCGCGGTGTCGCTGCGGAACGGGGTGCCCGAGAGGGACAGCCGCCGGGTCGCGCCGCCGAACGCCTCCCGCATCGCGTCGCCCCACGACAGCGCGTCGCCGCCGTGGTGCACCTCGTCCAGGATCACCAGGGTGCGGGCCTGGTCCGTCAGCCGCTTGTGCAGCGCGGCGTCGACGCCGACCTGCGCGTAGGTGATGGCGGCGCCGTGCCAGTGGCGTCCGAGCCAGCCGTCGGAGTTCTTGAAGACCGGGTTCAGGTGGATCGCGACCCGCTCGGCCGCCTCCGCCCACTGCCGCTTCAGGTGGTCCGTCGGCGCCACGACGGTCACGCGGTCGACCGCGCCGCGGGCCAGCAGCTCCTTCGCCAGCCGCAGCGCGAAGGTCGTCTTGCCGGCGCCGGGGGTGGCGGCCACCAGGAAGTCGCGCGGCTCGCGGTCGAAGTAGGCGGCCAGCGCCTCCTCCTGCCAGCGCCGCAGCTTCGGCCCGGTGCCGCGCGCCGCGCGGTCGGGGAAGGCGGGCGGCAGCTGCGCCGCCTGGTGCGCGCCGGGGGCCGCGTCGAACAGCGCGGAGGGCTGGGCGGAGGTCGTCATGGGGGCCTCGAGGCTAACCGGCGTCCCCCCGGCGCGCCGAGGAGGCCGCCGTTCCGGGCGCGCCGCGCCCCTCCCCCGCGCTCCTCGCCCGCCGACGCCGGGGCTCCCCCTGCAGGCGCATCATGGAGGGGATGACGCAGCATCCCTGGCACCGCTTCGTCGCGATCGGCGACTCCTTCACCGAGGGCTACGGCGACCCCGACCCCGCCGCGCCGGGCGGCCTGCGGGGCTGGGCCGACCGGGTGGCCGACGTGCTCGCGGCCGGCGCCGACGACTTCGCCTACGCCAACCTCGCCGTCCGCGGCCGGCTGCTCGGCCGCATCGTCGACGAGCAGGTCGACCCGGCCATCGCGCTGGAGCCCGACCTCGTCACCGTCTCCGCGGGCGGCAACGACGTGATCCGCCCGGGCGCGGACCCGGACCGCATCGCCGCCCGGCTCGACGACGCGGTCGGCCGGCTGGCCGCCACCGGGGCGACGGTGGTGCTGTTCACCGGCGTCGACGTGGCCTTCTCGCCCGTCTTCCGGCACATCCGGGGCCGCGTCGCGATCTTCAACGAGCTGATCCGGGGCGTCGCGGCGCACCACGGCGCCCTCGTCGCCGACCAGTGGTCGCTGACGAGCATCCAGCGCGCGGACCTGTGGTGCGAGGACCGCCTGCACCTGAACGCCCTCGGCCACCACGAGGTGGCGCGGATGGTGCTGACGACGCTCGGCGTCGAGCACGACCTGCGGCCGTCGGAGCCGGAGCCGCTGCCGCCGCGCAGCTGGCGCGAGGCGCGGGTCGACGACCTGGCGTGGACGCGGCAGCACCTGGCGCCGTGGATCGGCCGCCGCCTGCGCCGGGTCTCCTCGGGCGACCACGTGCCGCCGAAGCGTCCCGGCTTCTGACCCGCGTCCGCGCTCAGCGCAGCGGGTTGGTCAGCCGCCACCACACGGGCGCGGCCAGCACGTCGCGGTCCAGCACCAGCGGCACGCTCATCCGCTGCGCGCCGACCGTGTAGGTGACGGTGCCGACCCGCTCGCCCTTGCGGCCGCCGGTGATCCGCTTCACGTCGGCCTGCCGCTCCACGCGCACCCGGCTCCAGACCAGCATGGAGGCCGACCGCTGCGGCACGGCCTTCGCGACGCCGCCCCACTTCATCCGGTAGGTCGCGAAGGAGGAGTCCTTCGTCGTCAGCCGCACCTCGTGCAGCCCCTTGCGCACGCTGGCCAGCAGCGCCGGCACCCGGGCGTCCAGCTGCGGGTGCGTCGCCGCCCCCAGCACCACGCCGACCAGCTGCACCGTGCGGCTGCCGACCCGCACGTCGGCGCTGAACAGCAGGTTGGCGCCGGTCGTGTAGGTGCCGGTCTTGATGCCGTCCACCCCGTCGTCGCCCAGCAGCTGGTTCGTGTTGTCCACCTGCCCGACGTTCGGCTCGTCGGCGGACTTCTTGCGCACGATCGCCGACACCACCGGGTCCGCCAGGGCGATGCGCCCCAGGTCGACCAGGTCCTCCGGCGTGCTGCGGTTGCGCTCGTCCAGCCCGTTCGCGTCGACCAGGGTCGTGTCGTCCAGCCCGTGCGCGTCCAGCCAGGCGTCCGCCGCGGCCAGGTAGGCGGGCATCGACCCGTACGCCCACACCGCCAGGGACTCCGCGTAGTTGTTCGCGGAGGGGATCAGCATCGTCTCCAGCGCGGCCCGCTCCGTGGTGCGCCAGCCGGCCTGCACCGGCTGCCAGGAGCCGTTGCGCTGCACCACGTCGGTGAGGATCCGCACGTCGCGGTCGCTGAAGACGATGCTCGGGCCGGCCTGCCCCGCCTCCAGCGGCTTCGCCTGCAGCACGACCAGCGCGGTGACGATCTTCGTGATGCTGGCGATCGTCCGGGGCCGCTGCGGCCCCGACTTCGCGAGCAGACCCGGCATCCCCACCGCGCCGATGGCGGCCGACCCGAACGACGGCAGGGCGGGCGACGCGGCGCGGGTCTCCCGGGTCTGCTCCGCGACGACGGAGGCCGAAGCCGCGGGCACGGGGGCGTAGACGGCCAGCGGCACGCCCGCCCCGATCAGCAGGATGAACACCGCCATCGCCGCCACGAGCGCCCTGCGGCGGG
>JAKONM010000154.1 GCA_022701925.1 Microbacteriaceae bacterium | reverse complement strand
CGGCCCGCACGCCGCCCTGACGCACGCCGCGCTGCGGCACGGCGACGCCTTCGCCCGCACTCCGGACCCCGCGCTCGCCGCGGTCACGGTGCCGGAGGTGCTGGCCGCGGCCGCCGCCCTGCTGCGCTGAGGAGGCTCCCTCCTCGTCCCGGAGTGCCGAACGACGGACTCCGTGCACCGCCCGATCGTCTGGCGGCGGTGCGGCTCCGTCACCCCGCATCGGCTCCGTCGTTCGGCAGCCGTGCAGACGATGTCGCGTCAGGCACTGACGCCCGCCGCCAGCTCGGCGGCCAGCGCCGGGGCGAGGTCGCCGCGCGGGACCACCTCGACGTCGCTCAGCCCCTGCCAGGCGGCCGCTGCCCGCAGCACCGGCGTGAGCCGCGCGGCGACCCGGGGCTGCTCGCCGCCCTCCAGCCAGGCCGCCTGCACCAGCAGCAGCCCGGCCCGGCGGTCGGACTTCAGGTCGACCCGGCCGACCAGCCGGTCGTCCACCAGCACGGGCAGCACGTAGTAGCCGTGCTCGCGCTGCTCCGCGGGCGTGTAGATCGAGATCCGGTAGTGGAACCCGAACATCCGCAGCAGGCGGTCGCGCTGCCACACCACGGGGTCGAAGGGGCTCAGCACGGCGGCGGCCTTCATGCGGGTCGGCGGCGCGGCGTCACGGTGGCGCCAGGCGGGCAGCGGGCGGGAGCCGCGCAGCCACCCCTCCACCTGCACGGGCACCAGCTCGCCCTCGTCCTCGAGCGTCCGCACCGCGGCGGCCGTCCGGTCGGACCGCAGCCGGTGGTAGTCGGCCAGGTCGGGCAGCGCCGCGACCCCGTGCGCCACGGCGGCGCGGCGCACCAGCTCGCGCACCGCCTCCTCCTCCGGCACCCGCGGCACCGGCCCGCCCAGCACCTGCTCCGGCAGCCCGTAGCGGCGCTCGAAGCCGCGCCGCCCCGCCGCCACCAGGTCGCCCTGGGCGAACAGCAGCTCGAGCACGCGCTTCGTGTCCGACCAGCCCCACCACGGGCCCTGCCGCACGCTCGGCTCCTGCTCGACCTCGCTGGCCGCCAGCGGACCCCGGTCGGCGATCTCGGCGAGCAGGCGGTCGGCCAGTCCGCGCAGCGGCTCCAGCCGTTCGGCGTACCGCTCGCGGTAGCGGTCCATGCGGAAGGCGAACAGCCCCAGGTCGTCCTTCGGCAGGAAGGCCGCCTCGTGCGCCCAGTACTCGGTGCGGGAGGCTCGCGGATCCATCACCAGGGCGTCCAGCCGCCGCGGGTCGTACGGGCCCAGGCGCGCGAGCACCGGCAGGTAGTGGCTGCGCGCGAACACGTTCACGCTGTCGATCTGCAGCACCCGCAGCCGGTGCAGCACGGCGTCGATGCGCGCGGGGCCCGCAGTCGGCGGGTGCGCCCGCCCGAAGCCCTGCGCGGCCAGGGCCGTGCGCCGCGCCTCCCGGGCCGACATCGTCTCCACGCGCCCGACGGTATCGGCGCGCCAGGACGGTGCCGGCGGGGCCCGCAGGCCCGCCAGCACCGCTGCGGCCCGTCCCTAGACTCGGCCGATGCCCCGCAGGTCCGACGCGGCGCGCGAGAGCGCCGACACCGTCGCCCGCGCCGTGCCGCCCGCCGTGCGCATCGCGGTGGCCTGGGCGTGGCCGATGATCGGCGTGCTGATCCTGGCCGCCCTGCTCGTCTGGCTCGTGATCCAGCTGCACGTCGTCGTCGTGCCGGTGCTGGTCGCCGTGCTGGTGACGGGCCTGATCCACCCGGCGAAGGCGTGGCTCGTCCGGCACGGCTGGCCGAAGGGGCTCGCCGTCGCGGTGACCTTCGTCGGCCTGCTGGTGGCGGTGGCCGCGCTCGTCACCCTGGTGGTGCTGACGATCCGCTCCGGCCTCGACGACATCAGCCGCCGCACGGCGCAGGCCTACAGCGACTTCCTGCGCTACCTCAGCACCTCGCCGTTCGGGGTGTCCGAGGTGGACGTGCGCCACGCGATCGAGCAGGGCACGAGGTGGCTGGAGCAGAACTCGGGCACCGTGCTGACCGGTGCGCTCTCCGGGGCCTCCCGCCTGGGCGACGTCGGCGTGGGCCTGGTGCTGACCCTCTTCATCACCCTGTTCTTCCTGATCGACGGCGCCGGCATCTGGCGCTGGTGCGTGCGCCTGGCGCCGGTGCGGGCCCGGGCGGCCGTCGACGGCGGCGGCCGGGCGGCCTGGCTGTCCGTCGGCCGCTACGTGCGGGTGCAGATCGTGGTCGCGCTGATCGACGCGCTCGGCATCGGCCTGGTCGCGCTGATCCTGGGGCTGCCGTTCGTCGTGCCGATCGCGGTGCTGGTGTTCCTGGCCGCCTTCATCCCGTTCGTCGGCGCCATCGTCACGGGCGGCCTGGCCGTGCTGGTGGCGCTGGTCTACGCCGGCCCGTTCCCGGCCGTGATCATGCTCGCGGGCGTCATCGGCGTGAACCAGCTGGAGTCGCACGTGCTGCAGCCGCTGCTGATGGGCACCGCCGTGCGGCTGCACCCCGTGGCCGTCGTGCTGTCCGTCGCCTCCGGCTCGCTGGTCGCCGGCATCGCCGGCGCGGTCTTCGCCGTGCCCCTGGCCGCGGCCGTCAACTCCGGCGTGAAGTACGTGGCGGGCGGTGCGTGGAAGGATGAGCCCCCGCCGCCGACCTCCCCGGTCCCGGAGGACCCGGAGCAGGGCGGCCGCGCCCGACGTCGTCGGCGCCGCGCAGGTCGACCGGAGGACGTGACCACCGTTGCCTGACACCGACGAGGCGCTCGCCGAGACCCCCGCCGCCGCGGCCCTGGTCGCCGGCGAGCCCGACGGCCCCGCCGCGCCGTCCCTGGAGCGCATCCTCGACGCGCGCCGCGTGCTCGAGCCGCTGGTCGCCCGAACCCCGATGGAGCACTCCCGCTTCCTCGGCTCGGTGGTCGGCGCGCCCGTGCACCTGAAGTGCGAGAACCTGCAGCGCACCGGCAGCTACAAGATCCGCGGCGCCTCCTACCGCCTCTCCCGCCTGAGCCCGGAGGAGCGGGCGCGCGGCGTCGTCGCGGCCTCGGCCGGCAACCACGCGCAGGGCGTCGCGGCCGCCGCCCGCCAGCTGGGCATCCCGGCGACGATCTTCATGCCGATCGGCGTCGCGCTGCCCAAGCTGGAGGCGACCCGCGACTACGGCGCCTCGGTGCAGCTGGTGGGCCACGCGGTCGACGAGGCGCTGGCCGCCGCGGCGCGGTTCGCGGAGGAGACGGGCGCGGTGCTGATCCCGCCCTTCGACCACCCGGACGTGATGGCGGGGCAGGGCACGGTGGGCCTCGAGATCCTGGAGGACGTGCCGGACGTGCAGACGGTCGTCGTGCCGATCGGCGGCGGCGGCCTGATCGCCGGCGTCGCCGCGGCGGTGCGCGGGGCGGCCGGCCACCCGGTGCGCATCATCGGGGTGCAGGCGGAGAACGCCGCGGCCTTCCCGCCGTCGCTGGCGGCGGGGGAGGTGCGCACCACGCGCACCAGCCCGACGATCGCGGACGGCATCGCGGTCGCGA
>JAKONM010000313.1 GCA_022701925.1 Microbacteriaceae bacterium | reverse complement strand
CGCTTAATCCTCAATAAAATCCGTAACTTGCTGGGGCTGCTGTGGAATTTTGGTGCCGGTGGAGAGGATCGAACTCCCGACCTTCGGTTTACAAAACCGCTGCACTACCGCTGTGCTACACCGGCATACGCTCTGAAACCGTTGACGAAATTGACGGTTTCGGTGCGTCAGGACCGTCTTTGACTACGTCTGAGGGCGCTTCGTCAAGGCACAGAACTTGGCACATTCCGTTCTGGACCTGTTCGCCTCTCCCCTCTGAGGGACGAACTGGCCGGCCCCCGAGCGATTTTTGGGGGTCGGCACAAAAATCCGCACAAAACGGAGCGGCAAAATGCCTTGTGTCTATCGACGCGGAAAAACGTGGTGAGGACGCTTCACGCTGGACGGTCAGGAGCATCGACGGTCGCTGCACACGAAGGCGCAGGGTCGCGCCGAATCCCTTCTGCGCGACTGGCTTCGCGAGGTCGCCGCCACCCGACCCCCGGTTCCGGATGGCGAGCCCAACTGGATCTCGTTCGCGGTGCTGGGGCAGGTGTATGCCCTTGGCTACGCCGACCGTGTGAAAGTTGGGTGGTCAGGCGTCGACCCGAACTGGCGTCGGACCCAGTTGCAGCGGACCTATCCCGAAACCCTGGTGCTGTTCGGTGCCTCGCCCGGGTACATGAACGACGAGAAAGCGCTTCATGCGCAATTCGCAGCGCATCGTATCCGGGGCGAGTGGCTTCTGCGCGAGGGGCTGGTTGCCGCCTGGATAGAGGCGGGTTGCCCTGCGCGGTTTGAGGCTCCCGTGCCGGCCTGATGGACGACGCTCGCCGGCCGCGATAGCTCAGCTCCATGCCCTCCCAACGACGTCCCGTGGTCCACGTCATGGCCCTCCGCGCGTGCGGCCATCACCCCAAAGGCATGCGGCACGAGGCCCACCGCAAGACGATGCGGCTTCTCCAGGAGCAGGGGCTGGTCGAGGAGCGTGCGCCGTACCGCGCTCGGGACCTCCGCTGGTTTCTCACGCCGGCCGGGAAGGAACTACTTGCTGAGATCGGGATGGGCGAGCCGCTGGAGCCCTAACCGCCCTTCGCCGCGAACTCCCAGATCGGGATGCCCAGCACCAAGCCCTTCAGGAAGCGATTACCCGACGTCTGGGTGAACGCGACACGATCGGCATGCACCGCCTGGACGGCGCTCGTTCCGACCATCAGCGCGCCGCCGGCTTGAGCCCTAGGCTAGCAGAGGCAATGATGCCTTCCGGGTCGACCGGAACGTCATGAGATCGCACGATTAACGTTGCGTTGGCTAAACTCGAACGCTCGATTGAGGCTTCATATAACATGAGCAGATCTTGGTTTGCGCTTTTGAAGAAAAGATGGCGCGAAAGGGCCTTAGGAAATCCTTCAATTGCCGACGTGACTGAAAATAAAAAAAATGACGTCGCCATGACCACGGGGTTGAAGCTACGTCATCCCAAGGAGTTCAGCAGCCTTTTGGCGACGCATGTCCCCATCATCGTACCGGTGTTTGATAATCTAACTTACTCAAAAGGGATGGTGGATCAGCTCATATCGCTAGGTCAGAAAAATATAATACTTTGGGACAATGGGTCGAGCTACCCGCCTTTTCTAGAGTACCTAAAGAGAATTTCGAGCCATGGCGTTGAAGTTGTTGGCGACGGATCTAATCCCGGACCTCGGCTGCTGTTTGAGGATGATGCGCTGTATTCCTCATTGCCTGAAATTTTTTGTATTACCGATCCAGATTTGCTGTTCAGTAAAACAATGCCAAGAAATTTTGTAGAAGAGCTGCTTGATATATCACACAAGTACCAAGTAGGTAAGGTTGGCCTAGCGATAGATATTTCACAGCCTAGTTTGATGATTACGAAAAAGATATATAATAATGGTGCCTTGTATCATGTCTGGGAATGGGAGAAACAGTTCTGGGAAAATGAAGTTGGGGCGACAGAGAGGGGAGATATTATATATCGCGGGATGATCGACACGACATTCGCGGTGTACAATAAGAAATTTTTTGCGAAAAGTGATCCGCTTCAGGCATTGAGAGTAGCTGGCCATTTTACATGCAAGCACCTTCCTTGGTATCACGATAATCACTTATCACCCGAAGAAGAGGCGTGGTACAGCGAGCGGGCTCGGTATAGCTATACTTTCGGCAAAAACAGAATGGAATTGAGCTAAGTGGTGAGTTTCAGGAAGAGCTGGCCGCACTTCCTTCTCGACGGAGCGTTGGTCTGATCGATGAGGCTATGGAAGCCGGAACGTGCTGCCTGCCGGTTCGATTGCAGCCGAACTGAAACCAAAAATTCCGCGCGGCGGGTGCCGACGAAGCTGGCAGGGACAGCCTTGGAACTCGAGTAGACGCACGGGCGAGGTGCCCATTTCCGCCCGGGAACGACGAAAGGCGCCCCGGCCGAAGCCGGGGCGCCTAAAGGAGTGTGAAGTAGCGCTAACGGCGTGAGGGCGCCCGGGCATCCCGCTCCAGCTCGTCGATCCGCTTCTGCATGCCCTGGATCGTATCGCGCGGCGTGTTGAGCCCGTTCAGTTCGTTGCGTGCCTGGTCGATCTGGCGCTGCAACGCCTCGTCCTTCATGCGCTGGCCGGCCCAGGTCTGCTCATGCTCGCCCCGGGGAACGACGGCCTTCTGCAGGGCGTCGACGTCGCGCTCGATGCGTGCCATGCGGTCGTCGCTGCGCACCTGCAGGTCGTTGCGCCGCTCGGCACTCACCTTGAAGCGATCGTCGAAGGAGACCCGCACGCCGGAGATCTGCGCCTCGATGTCCTCGCGCTTCATGTAGCTCTCGGTCTTGCCCTCGAACTTTACGATCGCCGCCTTCACGTCGGCGATGCCGCTCGACAGCGGGGAGAAGGCGAGGCCGCCGATCGAGCCGATGATCGTGACCATGAAGCCGGCTGCACCGATCAGCATGCCCCAGGGGGTGCGATCCTTCTGATCGAGCTTGGTGACGATGTGTCGGATCCCGTCCTCAATCCCACCGACGCGGACTTCGAGCGCGCCCAAGCGCTCCTCGGTCGGCCGTCCGGTCAGGGGCTGCATCTGCTGCTGCTGGAGCTGTGCGGTCATGATCCTGGCCCCCAAGGCCGGAGAGCCGCGCGCCGGTGTTCCGGTCGCGCGTTGTGTTAAGCGAACCGGCCTCCCGTGAGAGACAAGCCGGCTTGTGTTCGGTGGATGAGACGCAACCGGCCGCTCGCGCGGGCCAGGAAGGCCCGCGAAACTTTCGCGGGCCTTGGTGCCGGTCAGGGCCTGGCGAAGTCGCGCCGGACGGCCGCGATCCAGACCAGCGCCCGGTCGCTGCACCGGGCCTTCTCGCGGTCCAGCAGCTTGGCCCGGGCGATGATCCGGACGACATCACCCTGTGTCAGGGATCGATCCGGGATATCCGGGAAGCTTCCGCGCAGGCAGGCCTCCATGCCCGCCGGCGGGGCCGGCAGCGTCACCCGGATATCGGCGGGCGCGGCCGGATCGATCGCGGGCGGCTCGATCCTAGAGCTGGCGCAACCGCCGGCTGAGAGGCTGAGGCACACAGACATCATCGCGGCGCGAGTTCTTGGCGAGCACATCGTTGAGATCCTTCAGCTTGGCGCGGTCGGCCTGCTCGGCGGCGAGGTCGCGGGTGGCCTGCTCGGCGAGATCGCGGTTGAGGGCCTCGGCGAGGTCGGCCCGCTCGCGCTCCGCCCGGATCGCGAGGGCGTGGTCGTGGGCCTGCATGCGCCGCGCGCCGTCGGTCACCGCGACCTGCCAGCAGAAGGCGAAGGCGGCGACGCCGGCGGCCATCGTCACGGTGAGGATGCGCAGGCGCGCGGGCAGGACGATCCGCCCAAGCACCAGGATGAAGAAGGCGGCGCTGAGGATCTTCAGCGTCACCGGGGAGATCGCGGCCCACGGGAGGGGCGCGACCGCGAGCAGGATGCCGGTCCAGGAGAAGTCGAACATCAGGCGCGCGCTCCGGCGGGACGGGGGAAGCGGCGCGCGAGGATGTCCGGCACGGGCCGGCCGGCATCGTCCCAGCGCGCGTAGAGGGCGTAGGCGGCGCCAGCGACGATCAGCGCACCCATGACGAAGCCGAAGACGGTCCCGGCCGAGATCTGGGCCTGCGCGCTCTCAGCCTGGTCCTTCAGTTCGCTGACGCTCTGGGCGACCTCGGCGAAGCCAAAGGACCCGGCCACGCCCGCGCCCTGGACCGTGCGGCTCTGGGCGAGGTTCGCGTCCTTCGCCGGCACCGGCAGGGCCTCGGCGGTATCGAGCGCCGCCACCGTGTCGTCGTCGAGCTCGCCGGTGACGGGCAGGCCGGCCTTCTTCTGCAGCAGCTGCACGGCGCCGGTGGTGCGGTCGCCGTGGTCGCCGTCGACGTTGCCCACGGGGTAGCGCAGCGCCTTCAGCTTCGCCTGCGCCGGGATCGTCCGGAGCGCGGCCTTCGCCTTGGCGAGGTAGGCGCGGCACTCGGGCAGGCCGTTGTCGCCGCCGTTGATCCGGCGACGCAGGGCCTCGACGTCGTCGGCGTCGGCGAGCGCGTTGCAACCGTTGTCGGTCCAGAAGGTCAGCGCCGCGGCGATCGCGCCGGCCGGAGTGCGCAGCCGGTCCGGGTCGGCCTCGAACCCGGCGGCGCGGTAGTTCGCCCGGCCGGTGTTCTGCATCAGGCCGCCGCCGCGGTACCGCCAGCCGTCGCCGGGCTTCACGTTGCCCATGCGACCGCCGTAGACCTTCTCGGCCAGCGCCTTCGGGTTGCGGGCGTAGGGCTTGGCGGCCGCCAGCGTCGGGAACCGTTTCGGCCAGACCTGGCACAGCCGCTCGGCCGAGTAGAACAGGTCCTCCTCGAGGCGGGTGAAGTCGCCGGACTCGGTGGCCATCTGGGCGAGGAAGTGGGCGAGCCGCAGCGGCGTCGAGATCTCGGCCGCCGCGATCCGGTCGTCGGCGGCGATCAGCGCGGCCACGACGTCGGCGCGTGCGCGGGGCGCAACGGCGGGAAGGATCCGCTTCCAGTCGGTCATGGCTTGTCCTCAGAAGGGGATCGAGATCCGCAGGCGCAGCGGCGCGAGCTCGTTGAGCTCCAGAGTCCGCAGGCGCTCGCCGTCGCGGATGAGCGTGCCGTTCGGAGCGATCGGGCCGGCCCGCAGGTAGGCCTCGGTGTTGGGGCGCGCCGGCAAGTGGGAGTGTTTGCCGGCCGTCACTGGCGAAGCGAGCAGCACCAGGGCGAGGAGGATCGCCGAAAGCCGGACCACCGTCATCGCGCGTCCGCCCAACGACGGCCCGGGCCCGACACGACTTCGACCCGCACCCGGGCGAGGCCGCACGCGCCGAGCGCCCGGCAGGCGCCGGTCGAGAGGTCGATCAGCCGACCCAAGCGCCTGTGGGGCCCCCGATCGTTGACCCGGACCACGATGCTCCGGCCGGTGGCGAGATGCGTGACCCGCATCCGGGTGTTGAACGGGACATCCCAGATCGCCGCCGTCTGGCCCATCGGATTGAACAGCTCGCCATTCGCAGTGCGACGGCTCGGGTTGATCCGGAAGACCTCCCGCCCGTAGGTCGAGTCGATGCCCGCCCACGCATGGGCCGGCGGGGATGCGGACAGCAGTGCGCAAACGACTGCGGCCCGCAGCGCGAAGCGCTGCAGGAGCATGGTGGATCTCCGAGGTGAGGTTGGGTTTCGGGGCGGCCCGCTTGTTCCACCCGACCCCGCGTGCGGGGCGGCTCCTACCCGTGAGGCTGGAGGACTGCGGGCCGCGCTTTTCGGATCAGGCCGCGGCCGAGCCCTTCACGGTGCCGCGGATCACCAGGGTCCCGATCGTGATCGGGTAGGCCCGGCGCCCGACCTCGGTGATCCAGATCTCGTGCTGATAGAGGCCGGTGGGCGCGAAGCCCGCCACGTCCTCAGGCGCGATGTCCAGGATCACCATGAAGCCGCCGTCCGGATCGGCGACGACCTGCAGCGCCTTGGTGATCGCGCCCGGCTGGCCCGCGACCGAGGCGAATTGCGGCCCCTGCGGGCGCCCGGCCGGGACCGGCCCGGCCCACCAAGCGGCGGTGGCGCCGATAACGTTCGGGCGGGAGCCGTCCGGATCCTTGATCGGGACCGTGTAGGTCGCGCCCGCCGCCTGGTAGACCAGCGCGCCCTGATCGAGCGCGGGTCCGTTGCGCTCGCCGGCCATGGTCAGGCCGCCGCGGCGACGTCGAGGAGCTCGGCGTAGCCCAGGGCCACGAGCTTGTCGGCGCACTTGTCGGGCACCTGCATCTCGGCGCCCTCGGGCACCTTCCACACAGCGCCGACCAGGTCGGTGTCGTGGATCTCGGCCCGGGCGACCTCGCGGGCCCCGAGGGCGGCGACGTCGTTGTGCGGGGTGATCACCTCGTCCTTGTCGTGGACGAAGCGGTGCTCGACGGTCGTGGTGAAGCGGACGTCCTTCATGACGCGGGTCTCCGATCGGGGATGGCGGGCGGCGGCGCGGCGGCGCTCGGTGGACGGGCGGGCGCGCTCAGCCGCTGGTTGTGGTCATCGTGGTCGTGACCTTGAGCACGTCGCCGGCGACCATCGGGCGCGAGGTCGCGAAGTCCGAGGCGCCGATCAGCGTCCCAGCCGTGCCGCCGAGCGTGCTGTCGGTGGTGACGAAGGCGCCCGCCACGGTGGCCGAGCCCGACATCGTGTAGCTTGCCGGCGCTGCCGAGTTGTCGAGCGAGGCGGTGGTGGTGCCGGACACCGCCCCGAAGGTGATCGCCTGCCGGGCGGTCTGCTGGACGGCGGTAATCTCGGCCCAGCCGGAATGCGAGGCCATCGTGTCGGGCGCCGCGATCGTGCCCGAGCCCTTCAGCCCGACGTAGAAAGCGGCGGTGTAGTTCGCGCCCTTCCAGAAGCTGGTGAGCATGTACGCGAGCCCGACGTTGACGGTCAGGTTCTCGATCGTCTCCTCCCACTTCAGTGCGCCGTCGGCGCCGAAGCACTGCAGGGTGTGGAAGGTGCGCGGCATCACCGCGCCGCCGAGCAGCGCGCGCGCGACGGCCCCGCCCGCGGCCGCGAGGCCGGCGCCCAAACGTCCCATCATGTCGGTCGATCCTAGTGGCGCGTGATGCCCTGCAGGGTCAGGCTGACCCGCATCGTGCCGGCGAGGGTGCGCGTGCCCAGCCGGCGGCCGTCGAGGGTGAGGGTGACGACGCGCGTCCCCTGGAGCTGCGGCGCGCCCGCGTACGGGTCGCCGGTGGAAAGCAGCGCGCCGAGCGCGGCTTGCGCGGCGAACTGCGCCGCCGCCGCGGCCCCGATCGACGCGGCCGCGGCCTGGTCGAGCCGAGCCGTGAACGCGATCGTCGGCGCCGAAGCGACGCCGGCCTGTCCGGCGAGGCCTTCCGCCGCCGGCAGGACGAGGCTGCCGGAGACGAACAGGCCGCCGCCGGCCGCGACCTGCGTCGCGGCGCGGAAGCTCGTGCCGAGGGCGAGCGTGACCGCCCCGGTGGCGATGGCGACCGCGCGGCTCACCAGGGCGGCGGAGGCCGCGGTGGCGATCGTGCCGCCAGCGTTGGCGCCCGCGGCCGCGGCGAGGCTCATGAGCGCCGCCTGGCCGGTGGCGGCGTCGGCCGCCTGCAGGGCGCGCGCGGCGAGCGTGACCGCCGCGGCGTAGCTCTGGCCGCCGCCCGTACCGACGGCGACACCCATCGCCTGGACGAGGGCGGCCGCCGCGATCGCGATGGCCGTGGCCTGCCCGCCCTGGCCGCGAGCCTGGGTCAGCGCCACCGCCCCGGCGTACAGGGCGGCGGCCGACCCTGAGAGCCCGAGGCTCGCCGCCAGCGGCACGGCGGCGGCGCCGACCCCTTGCCCCGCCGATGTCTGGATCGCGGAGGCGGCCAGGGCCATCGCCGCGCTGTAGCTCTGCGCCCCGCCGGTCGACATCGAGGCGGCGAGCGCTTGCGCGAGGCTCGCGACCCCGGACCCGACGACGGCCGAGGCGGTCGAGACCCCCGGCGCCTGCGCGAGCGTACCCGCCCCCGAGAGGACGGCGGCGGAGGCGGCGCCGCCACCGGCGGCTTGAGCCAGCCCGAGGGTGCCGGCTGCACCGAGCGCGCCGGCACCGGCGGTGCCGGGGGCGATGGCGAGCGCGGCGGCTGCCGCCGCGGATCCCCGCCCCGCGCCGGCGAGGAGCGCGGAGGCCGCGAGCGCCATGGCCGACGCGTAGGTCGCGCCGCCGGCGTTCGACGCCTGCGCCACCGCCAGGGCCAGCGCGGCCGCCTGGGCGGCGGTGATCGCGCTGGAGGAACTGAGCCCGGCGGCCTGTGCCAGGCCGAGGGCCGACGCCGCCGAAAGACCCGACGCGCCCGCCTGCGCGGCCAGTGCGGCGATCGACAGCGCGGCGGCCACCGCGCCCTGCGCCGCCCCGGACAGGCCGGGCGCGGCGGCGAGCGTGGCCGAGGCGGACACCTGCGCGGCCGCAGAGGCGGAGAGTGGCGCCAGGGCGGAGAGCGCCAGGCTCGCCCCGTAGAGCGCCCCGCCGGCGGCCGTCAGCCCCGGTGCAACTGCCAGGGCGGCGGCGCTGACGCCGGCGAGCAGGGCCGCCCCAAGCTGGCCCGGGGCGGCCGCGATACCGATGCTGGCCGTGTAGACAGTTCCGCCATCGGACGTCGTGACGGTCGGGGCCGCGGACTTGTACGGGTGGCCGGCCGGAAGGTTGGCGCCGGCCTAGCCGTCGTACCAGCTCTCCCAGCCCTCAAGCTGCTGCCGTTCGTCCGCCGTAAGGAGGCGGTTGAACACCAGCGCCTGCTGGATGGAGCCAATCCATTGCTGGCCGCCATAGGCGTCGGTGCCGATGAGGCCGCCGTTGCCCGACGTGTTGAGGTTGTTCGACGAGGTGTAAGCCGTGCCACCATCGACAACGATCGACTGAGCCGAACCGGAGGCCTGCCAGTACAGCGCCACGTCGGCTTCCGACCACAGCGTCTGCGATGAGGTGAACGTCCCCCAGGTATCGACCAGCGCCTTGCCCGCACTCCCTCCCGTGACGCCGGCCGCTACCCATGAACCGGTCGAGCCGTAGTTGAACAGCGTCCGCGTGCTGGTCGTATTCTTGGCCATGTACCCGGCCACGAACAGCGACCGGGCGGCCGACCCTTTGGGGAACGTCGCCGAGCTGAAGCTGAGGAACTGATTGCCGCCGAACGACAGGCCCGGCTTGCCGTTCCTAGTCGTCGCGGAAAACGTCGGCTGGTTCGACGCCGTGCCCTGCGTTGCGGCGATGCCGGCGACGGTGTCCGTCCATTGCGAGACAGATCCTGCGGCCTGGGTAACACCCTGCTGCGCATCCCAATGAGCGACGAGTGCGGACGCCAGATCCTGTTCCGGGGTCCAGAGCCGGGTAGCCATTAGACGGCCGCCCTTATGACGGGCGGCGCGGGCCACCACGACGCGTCCTCGACCTCCACCGTCGCGGTGGCGGGGACGTCCTGAGCGACGAACGCAGCCACGGTCAGCGGTGGGATCGCAGTCGGCTTGAGCACGAAGGTCGCGCCCGGGACCAGGTCGCAATGGGCGACCACCCACTTGCCGTCGCGGCGCTGGCGCGGGATGTCCCAGGTCAGCGTTTTGGCCGCGTCCGGCATCGGCGCGCCGTCGCTGGCGCGCTGCCCGATGATCGCGCCGGCCTCGTCGAGCTGGTAGCCTTGCGCCGCGTAGACGGTCCGCGCCCGCACGTTGATGCGGTCGACGCACGCCTGCGCCTCGGGCTGCGTCGCGAAAACGTAGTAGCGGGCCATGCGGGAGACCCCTTCAGGCACGGGCATGCGGACGGGGAGCGCTGGCGCTCTCCGGGGTGGAGGTCAGGGGTTTGTTGGTCGGGTCAGGCGCCCGCCATCGCGCGGTCGTGATGGCGAGGATCAGCGGGTCGTTAACCGGGTGGGCTGACCATCATAGGACCGCACACCTGCCGCGGATGCCGAAGAACCGGCCGGGCCTTCGGGTCCGGCCGGGCTGTCGTTGCACGGCGCGGCGACGACGCTAAGCCCCTGCTGGGATCGGCCAGACGCCCGAAAAGTCGCCCGAGCGCACCCGATCGGCGCGCCACATGCTCTCGATGCAGGCGGCTTCGTCGAAGCCGAAGGCGTCCTTGATCTTGAACAGCGCTGACAGCTCGACGTTGTTGGAGTATTCGAGCTGCTGCATCGCGACCTTGCCAAGCGGGTTGCCCGCATCCCGGATCGGTGTGACCTTGGCGTAGACCTGCGAAAGCTTCGAAGCCGCCCCCGACGCGCCGTCGATCATCCAGAGATCGAGCGCGGATCGCCATTCGGCGAGCGAAACGCTGGCGGGAGGCGTTGCCGGGGGCGGCGTCGGGCTATACGCGACGAGCGCACCCCCGTCCCAGCGCCGCTCGCCCTGGTGGGCGAGGAAGTCCTGCCACTGATCGTAGCTGATCTCGACGGCATCCGCGGGGATCGCCGGGTGGCGAGTCCGCGAGATCTCCGGGGCGACCGGATCGGGATCGGCCTCGCTCGCCTCCGGCCGAGGCCCGTACGCGACGACGTCCGGGTAGACGTCGTCGGGGTAGAACGCCGGCCGCAGACCGTCGGCGCCGAAGCGTGCGTAGAGCCGCATGTCAGTACCCAACCGAGAGGAGGCGAGCGATCGTCGTGCCGGCGGCCTGTCCCGTCGTGCCGCCGTTGTTGGTCACCCGGGCCCGGACGTTGCCGCCGGTCTTGGTCACCCCGTCCATCTTGAGCGTCCAAGCCGACGTGGTGGCCGTGTCGGAGCTCTCGACCGCGTTGGCGTGGCCGAGCAGCGCGTTCGGGAAGGCGATCGGCCACGAGAACGATTGATCCGCGGTCGAGCCGAGGTTGATCGAGGTCCACTGCAGGATCAGGCCGTTCGGCGCCCGGTAATACCCGGACGCCGACAGGTTCGCCGAACCGCCGAGGTCGTTGATCAGCCGCGCCAGGGTCCCCGCCGTCGCGCTGGCGTTCGGCGTGACGCTCATCCCGGAGACGTCGCCGGTCGAGTTGGGCGTCGTCAGCGTGACGCCCGCGCAGGAGATCGCGCCGCCGTCGCTGATCCCGACGATGTTGCCGCCACCGCTGTTCTGGAGGACGGTCTGGGCGTTCGCGAACCGGAGCCTGTGCCCGTTGGCGGTCGTGTCGGTGAGGACGGCCCCGCCGCCGAGATCCCCGCCGAAGGCCAGGCCCTTGCCGCCGCCGGCGTTGAGGAGGATCGGCGCGATGCCCCAGTTCGTGACGCCGGCGAGATCGAGGCCGGCCCGCAACGTCTTCGAGGTCGCCTTGACCCCGATCAGCGTGCCGTTCGCCAGGATGCCGAGGTCGCGCCCGTCGGTGTAGGCGCCCGCGCCGAACTGGATCCCGATCGAGTAGCCGATGCCGGTCCCGTTGGTGGCGAGTAGCAGGCCGGCATCGAACACCGTGCCCGACGCGGTCGAACCGTCGGAGTCGACAATCTGGATGCCGGTCTTGCGGTTGCACGCGGCCTTGACGACCGTATTGGCCTCGAACGCGGAGCATTCCGCGGTCGAGGCGATGCCGGCATCGACCCAGCCGACCGCGTTGAGCCCGAAGCACGAACCGGACCCGCCGGTGAGGTGTCCGATGAAGTTGCCGCCGACGTTGAAGAAGCCGGCTGGGGTCGCGTTCGAGATCATCTCGACGTGGACGGCTTCACGGTGGCCCGTGCCGCCCGTCCGGGTCATGAGCAGCGCGTGACCGATCGCGAACCCGGCGCCGGCGGTGTACTGCTCACTGAACTGTTGGTTGAACAGCGCGGTCGCGAAGCTGCCGGTCTGCGTCGCCGCGGGTAGGATCTGAACCGTAGGGAGCGCCCCGTTCAGGCGCGCGTCGTTGCCCGCCGCGACCGTCCCGGCCGCCGTCCCAACGCTGAGCGTCGCAGCCCCGCCGAGCCCGAGATTGGTCCGTGCCGTCCCGGCATTCCCGAGATCGGATAGATTGGAGGAACGCTGAAGCGATGCGGCGATCGCGTTGCTCTGGGCGGCGCTGGCTTTCGAGGTCGCGTCGGAGGCCGCGGTGCTGATCGCGTTGCTCTGGGCCGTATTGGCTTTCGAGGTGGCGTCGGAGGCGGCCGAGCTGATCGCGTTGCTCTGGGCCGCGTTGATCGCGGTCTGCTGCGCCGGGGAGACCGGCATCGTCGCCAACTGGTTCGCGAGCGTGCCGGCGGCGGCGCCCGAGCTGAGCGCGACCGTCGCGCCGGAGGCATCCCCGAGCAGGGGGACGCCGCGGCCGGACACGACCCACTTCGCGGCGCCGTCGCTGGACAGCCGGACGTTGAAGTTCGGCACCGACAGGACGAGCGAGGCCGCACCGTTGACCGTGTCGGAGCCCGCGGGAGACAGAGTGACAGTGAGGCTGGCGCTGCAGGCGCCCTTCTCGTCCGCGACCGTCAGGATATGGCCGGCCGGATAGGCCGAGGCCGCGGGCAGGGTGAGCGTGCGCGCGGCGGTCAGGGCGGAGACGCCGACATAGGTGTCGGTCGCCTTGATCGCGTAGGCGGCATCGGCCGCCGGCGAGCGCTTGGGAAACAACAGGCGCTGCACCGCCTGCGCTGCGTCGCGCCAGAACAGGACGCCGTCGGCCTGCTGGACGGCGACCTCGCCGTCGGCGAGCGCGCTCGGCACGGCCCCGGCGGTGCTCGACCGCTTGAGCTGGATCGCATTGGCCATGGGATACTCGCAAGCGCGGACACGCGTGCCCACACGGCCGGAGGCTCATCCGACCGGGGCGCGGCGTAGGGACAGGGGTCGAGCGAGGCGGTGGCCCGGCCGGCCCTAGAAGGTGCCGCCGTCGGCGCCTGAGGCCTGCGGGGCGGCGATGGTGCCGGCGTCGCTGGTCGAGCCGTCGCTGTAGGTCACGATGAGGTGGCCGTTCGCGTCGAAGCCGACCCCCGCGATGCCGCGACCGGCGAGGCCGGGCTGTCCTTGGGATCCGGCCGGACCGGACGCACCGGCCTGTCCCTGGGCTCCGGCCGGGCCGGTCGCGCCCGCGATCAGGCCGGAGGCGTTGGCGAGCGCGGGGTCGCGCCGCAGGACGCTGATCGCGGTGATGGCCATCAGAACGTCCCGCCGTCGATCGTCGAATTGGGCGCGAGATAGTCAGTGCCGGCCACGGCGGCCGCGTACGCCGTCCCGTTGCCCTTGAGCAGGCCGGTCGGCACCGCGCTGAGGCCGGTCCCGCCGTAGCCCGGGGCGATCACGGTGCCGTTCCACGCACCCGCGGTGACGGTGCCGAGGGTGGTGATCGAGGTCTGGCCGGCGTAGCTCGCCGAGATCCGCACGCCGGCGGCGGATACGGTGATGCCGGCGTCGGCCAGCACCGCGAGGACGTTGCCGCTCTTCACCAAGCCGTTTCCGGCCGACACCGCGCCGGCCGAGGAGAACTGGGCGAAGCCGATGGCCGTGGTGTTGAGCGTGCCGCCCTGGTCCGCGGTCGAGAGCCAGCCGGTGTCGGCGTTCGCAGAGCCCTGCTCGACGAATACGAACGCGCCCGGAACCTCGGCCCAGAGGTTGAAGTCGGCGGAGCGCGTCAGGACGTAGGGCGCCGTGGACGATCCGGCCGCGGTGACGTCGTAGATGCCGTTGTTGGCCGCCGCAGCCTCATCCTTGACGAGGATGCGCTGGCCCGCGGCGGGGGCGCCGCCATCGACGCTGAGCGCGCCGTTCGCGGAGGCGGTCAGGACGTTTCCGGCCCGCGTGTTCGCGGCGAGCGGCCCGGCCGATGCGAACTGGACCGACGCCTTGGGGTCGAGGCCCTGAATGGCGTTGTCGACGTAGTTCTTCGTCGCGAGGTGGGCGGGCAGGGTCGGATCCACGCCGACGAGCGGGGCGGACGCCGCCGCGAGCTGGTCGAGGCGAAACGCGGCCACCTTGGTGGTGAACGCGGTACCGAAGCCGGCGATCGCCAGGATGCTGGTGGCCTGCCCCGCGCCGTTGTCGCCGGCGCCGTAGTACAGGTTCAGATCGCCGGCCGCCTCGTTGAAGGCGATCTCGCCGGAGGCCAGCGCGGCGGGCGAGCCGGCGACGCCGGAAGTGCGGCGCTTGAGCTTGATCGTCGCGGCCATCAGAAGAAGCCCCCGTCCAACGTACCGTCGCCCGCCGAGCCCGGCAGGCCTTGCTGACCCTGCGGGCCCTGGGGACCGGCCGGTCCCGGATCACCCTTGGCCCCAGCCGCGCCGGGGGCCCCGTCCGCACCGCGTTCGCCGGCGGGCCCGGGCGGCCCGGCAATCAGGCCGCCGGGCTGGATGCGCGCCGGGCGCTCAATCATCGGGACCGGCGCCGGGGCGGCGATCGGCGCCGGTGCGGGGACGATCTGCTGCACCGGCAACGGCACGGCGCGCGCGGTCACGCGCACGAGGGAGCGCATCTCGGTCATGGCGTCCTCAAGCCCCGGGGCGCGTCACGCCCAGAACGTGGTTGATCGTGCCGGTGACGCAGCGCCGCTCGACGCCGTCGCCCTCCGCGAGGATGTCGCAGACGAGCCCGCCGGCCGGGATCTTGAACATCAGCGGTTGCCGCACCGCCAGGCCGAGGACGCCGGAGGGTCCACCGTTGACCAGCAGGCCGTTGTCCGTGGAGGCGCTGAGGTCGACGGTAGCCCGCGAGAGGCTTTCCTTAACCATCATCCGAAACCCGATCCCGGTTAGGTCGATCGGGCTCGGCAGAACCGAGGCGATCAAGGTGTCGCCCGCCGCGAAGGGAGTGGGGCCGGGCTGGAGCGTGAAACTCACGCCCGACCGGGCGAACGGAACGCCGAGCAAGCCAGAACCGAGAAGGTAGCCGTCCGGGTCCGTGACCCGGTAGGCGGTCGCACCGGTGAGGGTGAGGACGTAGTCGCCGATGTAGGCGCCCGCCGAGACGGCCAGCGCGGCGAGCCCGCCCGTGCCCGCGTTGCCCGGGGCGGCGTAACCGACGACCTCGCCGGCGGTCGCAAAGGCGACGCCGTCGCGCCAGTCCTCGTTGGTCGCCGTCTCGAACACGACCTGGATTAGAGGCAACTGCAGGATTGCAGTCATGCTGCAGGTTTCCTCGAGGCGGGCAGCAAAACGCCGCCCCGAGGCGGCGTGGGCGGGTCAGGTGCGGACGGGCCCGATCAGGCGAAGGTCGGCCATGCGATCGCCGCGAACGCGGCCCGGGCCGCGTCGACAGAGGCGGCGGCGTCGATCGCCGCCTTGGCCTTCAGCCGGGCGGCGCGGATGGCGGCGCCGGCGCGCTGGTAGGCGTCGTAGGCGGCGAGCACCGCGCGCGCCTCGCCGACCACGTCGACGCTCGGCAGCTTGGTCTGTGGGTCAACGTCGTAGCCGATCGAGGCGGTCAGCATCGGGAAGCCCGCGCCGTCGACCGCCTGGCCGGCCTTGGCGGCCGCGTCGACCTGGACGGCCTCGGCGTAGGCCTCCTGGTACTCCATCGCCTGGCCGGAGCCTGGGGTGATGAGGGTGAGGCGCAGGGCTTCGGCCGCGGCGTCGACCTGGGCCTTCAGCGAGGCCTTGAGCGCGGCGAGGTCGACCGTCGGCAGGGCCGGGGCACGGAACGTGCCGTCGGCGTTCGCGAACCAGCCGACCGCGATGCCGGGGACGTTCGAGACGTCGACGACCTTCAGATCGCCGGCGCGCTCCGGATCGAGTTCGAGGGCGGGATCGACGGCGAGCAGGTCGTGGACGACCCCGTTACAGATCAGAGCGAACATCGATCAGCCCATGATGGTGAGAAAGCCGGGGGCGCCCGCGGCGCCCAGAGCGGAGCCTGCGCCACCGGAGCCCCCACCCCCGCAGCCGGTGCCGCCGAACTGACCGGTCTGGACCGGGAAGGGGGTCGCGGAGGCGAACATCGGCGCGCCGCCGCCCATGCCGCCCTGGGCGATGTTCGTGGCGCCGGCCGCGTAGTAGACACCGTTCTGCGCGCCGAAGCCGAGCAGCTCGAAGCCGCCGTGCGGGAAGACGATGCCGGTCTTGCCGGGCGAGGCGCCGGCCACGCCGACGTAGCCGGTGGCGGCGTTGCCGCCGGAGCCGCCGCCGGTGCCGCCCAGCGCGAGGGCGAGCGTCGCGCCGCCCTGGCGGGCCAGGTAGGTCGCGCCGCCGTTGCCGCCGGGGGCGCCGCCCCCGGAGCCGCCGCCGGCGATGCCGCCCGCGCCGACCACGATCGTGTAGGGCTGCCCGACCACGACGTCGAAGGCGCCCTCGAAGTAGTTGGCGCCCAGGCCGCCGGCGCCGGCGTAGCCGTTGCCACCCCCACCACCGCCGCCGCCGGCCACGGCGCGCACGTAGATCAGCGGCACGTCGGGCGTGAAGGTGTAGGTGCCGGCGACCGCTTGGGCGAACAGCACCCGGCCGCCGACGATCGTCTTAGTGCCGAGCGCGGTCGTGGTCTTGGCCGCGGCCAGGATGTTGATCGCCTGCAGGAGCTGCGTCAGGTCGGTGTTGGTGCCCGCGAGATTAGCGGCCGCGATGACGGCCATGATCTCGCGCTGCGGGTATTCGAGGGCGCCCGGGGGCACCTTCGAGCCCTGCTTGCCGGCGGCGACATTCTTGCCGGCGTACGAGGCGTTCGGATCCGTCGAGAATGAGGGCGGAACGTAGAGCACGGGGATCTCCGGAGCGAAACGCGAGCGCATGCCGACAGCCCGACGCGTGGGCGCGGCCGGGTCGGCGATCGGATCGATGGGGCGGGAGGCTCGGCGGCTCAGGCCGCAGCGTTGTAGTTGAAGATCAGCTGGGTATGCGGCGGGCAGAGCCCGTTCAGCGCGCACTCCAGATCGGCGGCGGGCACGAACCCTTCGAGCGGGTCGTAGTCGCACTCGCCGTCGTCGCAGGTGAACCAAGTCTCGCCGGGCGTGCCGACGTGGACGATCCAGTATTGCCAGACGTCCTGATCCGAGACTTCATCGCCCGCGTCCGGATCGGTCGGCAGGAGGAAGCCTTCGACCGGCACGCCGTCGTCGCCGATCTCGTCCTCATCGCAAGTGAGATACGTTTCTTGGATGTCGGAGCCGACGCATTCGGACACGTCACATAGGAACTGGGTCGGCTCCTCGATCGTGACCTGATAGCCGAGGCTGTAGGCGAGACAGATGAAGTAGGCTGGGGATTGTCCGCCTAGGCTTGCGAACCGCGCCCGCACCGCCGCCTGGCGCACGGGCACACCGCCGTAACCCGAGGCGCACGGCCCGGGCAGACCGTATTCCCGCTCCCAGTCCGGCAGCGTGTAGGTGATCGCCGTAGGGAACGTCTGGGTCGCAGCCGTCCAGTCGAGGGTCAGGTGATCGGCGGCCCACCCGGCGATAGCGCGCCAGAACGTGCGCTGGACCGGGGAAGCCCCCCGTCCGTCGCCGGCCTCGTCCGTGCCCCAGGCCGGCCCGCGTGGGGTCAAGGGCAGGATCTGCGGCAGCAGGCTGTCGGCGGTGGGCTGCGCCTCCAGGTCGACCACCGAGGGTGGATCGGTTGGGAGTGCGTAGCACGGCCAGCCGGCAACCGCGTCGCTCAGGGCCGGCAGGTCGCTCATCGGTGGCCCTCGTTCAGTCGGTGTACTCGATCGTGCCGAGCACCGGCAGGTCGCCTGCGGCGAAGCTCTCGTCAGCTGCCGGGCTCACCAGCCGGTGGCGGTTTTCCCCGGTCGCCCGGGAGATCGCCTCGTCGAGCCACGACGCCGAGAACAGGAACGGGCTTGACGGCGTGCCGGGCTGGGCGCGGTCGGTGAAGGCCGCGGCGATCTCGACCTCGATTGAGGCGCGAATGTCCGCGGTGTCCGGCGACAGGCCGCCGATGACGATGTCGACCGGCACCGGGTTGGACGGGGAGACGAACGCCCGCGCCGTGATCGGGCGCCGGATCGGGTCGCTGACGTAGGCCTGCGCGGCCGCGACCTGGCCGGCCGTCGGGATGCCATTCGCTTGGTCGGAGACGGTGAATTGGATCCAGACCGAGCGGCTGTCGTTCTGGAAGCTGTCAGGGTAGACCGCCACCGCCGTCGGCACGGCGGCCAGCACCCACGCGACGTAGTCCGGCGCCGAGCCGCCCTGGGGCGGGTTGCGCTTGCGGTAGAGCACGCGCGCCCGGAAGCTCTCGATATCCTCCTCGTCGGCGCCGCCGGACAGGCCGGTGCCGTCGGAGGCAGCGAGCACAGTGATCGTGGCAGGGGTGCCCGCGGGCGCGTCGGCAGGGTCGACCAGCGCGAGGGTGGTACCGGCATCCGTGTTGCCGGCCGCCCCCGCCGCATCCGCTTCCAGATCGAGGGTAATGCTGTTGCCCGACGCCGAGGCCGCGGCGATCACATCGAACGTCACGCCATCGCCGCGCACGTACTGCAGGCCCGCCGGCATTATGAAGCCAGGGGCGGCCGGGCCGAGGGCGGACCCGAGCGCGGCGGTCGCCGGGTCGAGTGTCAGACCCAATTCGAAACCGTGTCGGATCAGCCAGACCCGGTCGGCGGACGAGGCGAAAAGCTGCTTGACCAACCACTTCCGGCGAAGCTCAAGCCCCTGGCCGATCAGCGCCAGGACCTTGGCCAGCACCGTGAAGGTGTTGGCCCAGACGCTGGCCACCGCGCCGTCGATCGACTGCGTGATGTACTTGCGGGCCGCCTGAGACAGCTCGGTGAGCGAGCGAACGCTATAGCCCGCCATCGGCCCGCCTCCAGAGGATGTCGAACTTGTCCGAGTAGGATTGGGAGCCGTCGCGGGCGTAGAGGCCCACCGAGAGGGCGACGCGGCCGTTCGCCTTGTCGATGGCGGCCGCGGCCGTGATCTTCGCCACCGCGCCCTGGCGGATCAGGGGCTTCAGCGCGCGCTGCGCCTCCGCCTCGATCTGCGCCTTGGTGGCGTCCCGCAGAGGGCTGCGCCGGAACAGCCACAGGAGCGAGCCGAGCGGCGCCTCGCCGGCGGCCGCGTCGACGTCGAAGCCGTCGCCGGGCCAGCCGCGCCGATCGCCCCTGTGCTCGAACCGCAGCGACGCCGGATCGGCGCGCGCATCGGAGAACAGCAGCAGCAGCACCGCGGTGCGCAGCGGGTTGGCCGAGACCAGGCCGCCGGCGGGCCCGTCATCACCGCCGGCCGAGACCGCGAAATCCCCGACGGTGCCGTTCCAGACGATGTCCCACGGCAGCAGGCTCACGCCCGCGTCCGCGAGCGGGGTCAGGGTGAGCTGCATGGGTGAGGATCCCGGGCGGCGCGGGCCGCGTCAGAGCTTCGCGAAGACGACCGAGGACGGGCCTTTGTCGGTCATCACCGCAGCGTAGGTTCCGTCCGTACCGTCGCCACCGAGGTAGACCTTCTTGCCGCCGATGCTGGCGTTTTCGGTGGCCTTCAAAGCCACTGTCTTGCCGGTCATCTTCTGCGGACGGTCGGCGGCGTCGTGCCAGATCCCGTCCTCGCCGAGCATGCGCGTGGCGTTGCCCTTGGCGTCGTAGAGGGTGGTGTTGCCCTCTTTCAGGTCGCGCGGCCGGTGATCCTGGTGCTCCAGCCCGAGGAAGGCCACCAGCGAGCGCTCGCCGGAGCCGGCGATGCCGATCCCATGCGAGCCCTTGGGGGCATGGGAGGCCAGCCCGTGCTGGCGCACGATTTGGACCTTGTCGACCTCCTCGCCGGCGTAGCCGTAGCCCGAGCCGGTCTGCATCTCGCCGGTGTCGTCGACGCCGGTGAGTTCGGTCCGGAAGAGGTTGGTGCGGCTCACTCCTCGCCCTCCCCCTCGTCGTCGATGCCGCCGCCCGGGTCGAACACCCCGTCGGACTTGTCCGTGCCGTCCTTGCCGCCGGCCGCCTTCGGATCGACGAAGGTCAAGTAGGCGACCGTGCCCTCCTGCTGCCCCTGGCGCAGGTTGGCCGTCTGCAGCGCGTAGTCCCCGTCGATGTCCTCTTCCTCGTTGACGATCGCCATCAGGCGGCCCGGCTCCCAGAGCTGGCCGGCCTCGTCGCGCCAGGTGGCGACCTTCACGGAGATCGTCGTGCCGAAGGAGGCGCGGCGCAGGCGCTCCCAGCGCAGGCGCTTCTTCAGCTCCTTCTTCGACCAGTCCCCTTCAGGGATGATCAGGAGCGGGCGGTTGCGCTTGACGCTTCCGTCCTTCTCCGTCTCCTCTTGGCGGAGATTATCCTTGCCGACGCCCTTCGACCTCTGGCCGCGGGCGACGTAGTGCGAATACTTCTCGCCGCACTTGATCTTGACGTCCATCTCCTCGACCGGCGACTGGCCGAGGATGAGCGCACCGGCGTGGCGCTTGGTGCCGGCCCGGGTGATGTTGATGGAGCCGTCCGGCTGGCCCGAGAGCATCAGGCCGAGGCGGCGCGCCTCGCGCTCCAGGGTCTGGAAGATCGTGTCGTGCGGCTGGCGCTGGACCTTGGCGATCTTGTCGAGCTTCTGATCGGTCTTGAAGCCGCAGCGGACCTCGTCGAGTTCCTTGGCGATGTCGAGCAGGGTCTTGTTCTCGAACCGCCCGGTCTTGTGCTTGACCGGATGGCAGTCGACCGCGTCGGCCGACTTCGACTTGCCCTCGATCGTCACCTGTTTGGTCTTGGCGTACTTGGCGCCGTAGCCGGTGATATGGCCCGCGCACATCAGATCGCCCCGACCGGGCCGCGCACGCCCGCCAACCGCGGAGGTACGGATCTCGACCTCTCTGCCGTGGCGCAGGCGCTTGGCCTCGTCGCTCCACGACGGGTTGGTCGCCCCGAGATTGAACGAGATCTCGGCCGACTCTTGGCTACGGTTGAGCGACACGTCCTGCCAGCCGATCATCACCCGGCCGTCGACGGTCAGCGTGACGATCTCCTCGACGAAGGGCATCAGCGCTTACCCGGCGACACGGCCTCGATCGTGGCCGGCATGTGGAAGGGGGTGCCGACGCCGTTGCGGTCCATCAGCTCGCCGGCGCGTTCGGGGTCGGCGTAGAGCGACCACGCGATCGCGGCGGCCGGGAAAGAGCCTGCGGCGTCGACGCGGATCACCGGCTGGAGCGAGGCGGCCTCCTGGACGAGGTAGGCGGAAGTCTCCCGCGCGGCGGTATCGAGGATCGCGAGCGACGCTTGGCCCAGCGCGGCCGCGATCCGGTCGGCGGCGCCGTCGTAGGCGGCTCGAATGCGCAGGCGCGCGGCGCTGGCCGACTGGCGGTCGGCGAAGCCGGTCCGGGCCTCGGCCACGAAGGCCTCGCCCAGGCAGGCCATCTCCACCGCGACGCACGTAGCCCGGGCGAGGCCGTAGGCCTGCGTCAGCGCGGGCGAAGCGGAAGAGGGCGCGCACCCGCGCGTCGCGCCGGCCGCCGCATAAAGGCCGGCCGCGGCGTCGGCGGCCTCGCCCGCCCGGGCGAGCGCCTGGACCGTCGCCACGAGGCTCGCGGCGATCGCCGCGACGTCGGCGGGTGCGGTGATCCGAGGCGCCAGGATCCGGCCGACCCGGCGGCATGCCGAATTCGCTGTCTGCGCGTCTTTGGTCGGGGCCGGCAGCGCGCGCGCGAGGCCGGCGACCACGTCCGCGAGCGCCATGACGGCCACGGCCGCGCCGGCGATCGCCGAGGACGGAGGCGAGGCCATGGCAGCTCCGGGGTGCGGTCAGAACGGGGGCAGGAACCCGGCGAGCGCGTCGGGCACGAAGGCGCTGATCGCGTCGGAGACGACGTCGGCCAGCCCGTCGAGGGCGGAGGCCGCGATCCGATCGCCGAGCTCCAGGAGGCCGAAGCCGCCGGCCCCGTCGAAGCCGCCCTCAGAACCCTCGTCCCCGGTGGCCTCGATGAATTCGAGGTCGATCTCGACGTAGCCGAGCCGGTCCTTCCTGTGGGACGGGGCGCAGCCCGTGCACCGGACCTCCTGCGGCCCGAAGAACGGCAGGACGAGGGTGAACGCGCCCTCCGTCGAGCAGGCTTCGACGAGGTCCTGGACGTCGCTGTCGGCGCTGTCGCTGGCGATGTAGGCCTTGATCCGGAATTCCCGGGGCAGGCGCCCCATGTCCTCCGTATCGTGGGTCTCGGCCTTCGAGTACTCGTGGACGGCGATGCGGCGCCCCGTCTTCGGGATCGCCTCGTCGTCGACGTAGAACGGCACCCCGGCGAACGAGGCGCCGCGGAGCGTGGTGATCCAGTCCCGCATGGCGCCCTCGCGCTACTGAGCGCCGGGCGTCGTCGCCGCCCCCGGCATGGACACGGCGCCGGGCCGGGCCCCGGACGAGGTGAGCGGCATCTTCGCCGTCTGGCTCGCCACCGCCCCGGCGATCTTGGCCGTGAGCATGTCGCTGTTGAGCTCGACGATCACCCGCTGCGGCTGCAACGTGACGGTGGCCTCGCCGGAGATCGGAGGCAGATCGGACACCTTCGCGACGATCTGATCGGGCTTGACCGTGGCCTCCAGCGGCTTGCCTCCGTTGGCGGCGGTGGCCGAGGCGCTGGCGGCCTTGTCCAGGGTGTTGCGCAGCGCATCGCCCTGGCCGGAGGCGTCGCCGCCCCGGGACGAGGCGACGATCTCTACCGGGAGCGGGGCGCCGCCTAGCGACAGCGGCCGCTGCGGCGGCAGCGGGACGCTGCCCGGCTGCTGCGGCCCCTGCGTCTCCGGAAGGGGCGGCCCGGGCATCTGCTTGGCGCTGGCGCCGAACGACGGCAGCGCGTAGCTGTCCTTCCGGCGCCCCCAGAGGAAGTCGTGGATCAGACCTCCGGACCCCTCGATCGTGGTCTTGGCGTCGGCGCCGCCATCCGCGCCCGGAAGCATCGCCCGCGGCGGCATCAGGTTGAACGAACCGTAGCCCAGCCGCTTCGTCGCCTCCGAGTCCGCGTGCATCTGCTCGCGGTACCGCATCAGATCGCCGATGCTGCCGGTGGCGCCGGAGATCCCGGCGTCGAGGTAGGCGCCCGCGGCCGCGCCGCCGAGGATCACGCCGCCGGTGACTAGGCCGCCCGCCGTGATGCCCGCGCCGGCCGCGCCCGCACCCGCGGTCTTGGCCGCATCCCCGACCGCGCCTCCGACCGCGCCGCCGGCGCCGAGCCTCAGAGCGGCCGCGTCGAGGGCCGCGGCCGATGCGGTGAGCGAAGCCGCCGCCGGCGCCAGGCCGAACCCGCTGGTGAGCAGCCCGAGGCTCTTGATCCCGACGAACGCCGTGCCGAAGGCCGCGACCACGCTGGCTGCTTGGACGACGCGATTGTCGAGCTCGGCGAACGACTGGACGAGATGGCCGGCCTTGTCGGTGATCCAGGTCAGCGCGCCGCCGTTGCCGTCGTTGTCCCAGGCTCGCCCGAGCTTGGTCTCGACGTTGGTGATGGCGCCGTCGAGGCGCCGCTTGGCGCCGTCGTAGCCGGCGTTGCGCTCTCCGGAGACCTTGTCTGAGTAGCCGTCGGCGTGATGCAGCAGCTCCTCGAGCATGTGCTTGAAGGTTTCCGGATCGCCGAGCGCGTTGGCGATGCGAGCGCCCTGCTTCGAGCCGAAGATCGCGTTCGCGAGCGCCGGGTTCTTCGGGATCGCCGTCATCAGGTCGGCGACGAGGCGATCGGTGTCGACGCCCTTCATGCTCTTGTCGCGGAACCGGTTGGCGAGGCCCGCAATGCTTTTCTTGGACTTGGCGTCGTCGCCGTCGAGGTTGTCCGACAGCAATCGCATCACCGCCGGGGTGAACTTCGATGGGTCGGCGATCATCTTCTTGTCGGTGAAGATCTTGTTGAGCGCGCCCTGGGTCGCCTTGTCGAGCTGGACGCCGTACGTCGCCGCGACTGTCTTCGTGAAGGCCGCCGTATCGATCTTGTCCGGCATCTTCTGGTAGTTCTTGTAGTCCATGCCGTTGGCGAGCATGGCCTCCTTGGCGCCCCGGGTCGGCGACATGGCGTTGGCCACGAGCGCGCGGAACGCGACGCCGGCCTCGTCGCCTCCCATGTTGGCCTTCTTCGAGATGCCGGCGAAGGCGAGCAGGGTCTCCTCGGACAGGCCGGCCATGCGGGCCGGGGTGGCGCCGTACTTGTAGGTCTGGCTGATGTCCTCGGGCGTCATGCCCGAGATCTTGGCCGCCTTCACTTGGACGTCGGCGGTACGCTTGGCCGACGCTTTCGCGGCGTCGAGGGTCGAGATGTCCTTCTTGAACCCGAAGATCGCCCCTTCCATCTGCTTGACCGCATCGGGCAGGCGCAGATCGAGGGACTGGCCGAGGGCGGCCGCGGGCTCCATCAGGCCCATCACCTGATCCTTCTTGAGCCCGCGCGCGGCGAGCTCGCGCTGGGCCTCCAGGACCTGGACGTCGTTGTACCGGGTGCTGCCGCCCATGTGCACGGCCTGGTCGACGAGCGGCTTCTGCTCCTCGTCGGTCAGCCCCATCACCGCCTTGCCGAAGCGGCGCTCGTTGTCGAATTCCTGGTAGGTGTGCAGCGCGTGGCCACCGAAATGCTCGGCCTTGTGCACCGCAGTCAGACCGGCGATGCCGGCGACGCCCTTCAGCGCGTCGTTCCGCGCCTGGCGCCGCTCGGCCTGCGCCAGGATCGCCTCGTGCCGCTCCTGCGCTTGCTGCGCGCGCGCGGCGCGCACCGGCGCGCTCATGCCGTCGGTGAGATAGCGGTCCTGCGCGATCTTCGCGTGCTGCCGGCTGCCGGCCGCGCCCATGCCGGCGGTCAGCCCGCTCTCGGCCTTGAGCAGCTGCTCCTGGCGGCGGATCGCCCCGTTCGCGCCCTCGACCGCGGCCTTGAGCCGGTTCTCCTCGGCCACGAGCTTGCCGATCGCAAGGCCCGATCCGCCGATCTCGGCGGCGGCCCCCTTCAGGGCGGCGGCCTGCGCCTCGTAGGTCGACGCGGAGGCCTTCACGGCGCGCTGGGCACCGATGAACTGGCGCTCCAGGTCGGACACCTGCTTGCGAGCGGCCGCCATCTCCTGCGCGACCGCGCCGCCCTTCGAGAACGAGCGCACACCGTCGAACTGGGCCGCGGCCTTGCGGGCGTTGTCCAGCTCCTTGGCGACGCGCCCGACCTCTTGCTGCGTCGAGCGGTAGGCCGCCCGGGCCTGCCCGAAGGAGGCCTGGACCGCGCGGAAGTTGTCGACGCTCTTCAGCCCGGCCTGGGCGGCGTTCGCTTCCTTGCCGAGCCGGGCGATCTCCGAGGCGACCTTCGCGCTCTTGCCCGCCTCCTTGAACTTGCGGGCGATGGTGTCGAGCACCTTACCGGTGCGGTCCTCGGCGCTGATGACCGCCTTGGCTTCGATGATCCTGGTCATGATCAGCGATGCCCTCTGCGCGCGGCCTCCCGCTTACGCTTCTCCGCCCGGGCGACCGCCCGGCCGTACCAGTGGATGATCTGCGTCGGCGTCAGTCGGCCGACGGCGTCGAGGGGCTGGTTGAGCTCGAAGACGATGTCGTCGGCGAGGTCTCCGAGGGTGCGCTGGCCGCGGCGGGCGCCCGGAAAAAACCCATGATCGCCTTGCGCACCTCGCGGGCCACCGTCCAGTTGCCCGGGCCGAGCTGCGACAGCAGCAGCGGGTCCTTCGGCGTGACCATGCAGGCCTGCGCGTAGGCCCAGATCACCTCGGGCTTCTCGATGGTGAACAGGGCGCCGTCCTCGCTCTCGCCGATCGAGTAGGGCTCGCCGCCGCACGACACGTACTCGTCGTAGGTCGGCTGGCGCAGCACGATCTCGGAGATCGGCCCGCCATGGCTGGCGATCGGCTCGGGGAGAGGGATGCGGACGGTCTTGGACACGGGCGGCACCTGTGCTTGCATGCGCTCCGGACGGGAGGGAGCCGGATGCTGCGGTTGGGGATTGCGGTCGCGCTGATCGGCTGTGCGGGCGCGGCGAGGGCGGCGATGCCGGGCGAGCTCCAGACGGAGATGATCGCGTGCGAGAGCCGGGATCTGATGGTCCGGGCGCTGGAGCTGATCGACCAGAAGGACAACCGCGCCGCCGACGAGCTCTGGCGCCGGGGTCGCATCGCCGGGACCTGCCGCGTCTTCGACAAGGGCGACAAGATCGTCCTGGAGACGCGCGAGATGACCTCGGGCCTATCGAAGATCCGCAGGCCGGGCGACCCGAACGCCTACTGGATCGTCAACTTCGCGATCGACCCGCGGCGGTAGCGCTCGGGTCAAGTGACCTGGTAGTTCGCCGCGGCGCACTCGATCTTCAGGCCGGAGACCTCGCCGGACTCGGTGTCGATCGACGGATCGCCGGACCACGAGGCGTCGGTGAATAGGTGCGTGCGCTTCGCGTCGGTCTCGACGAAGGTGACGTTGAGATCGAGGAGCATCATGTCCTCGTCCCAGACCAGGCCGACGCCGCGGTCGAAGGTCAGCTCCAGCGACGGCAGCTTCGGCTTCACCATCGACGACTTGGTGCCGTCCTGGTTGGCCACGTTCTCGCGCGTGGCGCCGGCGGGGTTGATCGTCGCCTTGGCGCGCCCGCTGAAGGTCTGGCCGTTGATGTCGAGCGTGAACCGCCCGCCCTTGTTGCCGGACATGGCTGTGGTCTCCGGAGCGCGCTCACGGGCGCGGCGCTGTGGCTGGGATGGGGATGAGTGCCGCCGGGCCCGCGGACGGCCTCAGGGCGCGTCCGCGGGCGTCCCGCGGGCTACTGGAGCGCGGCGTTGCCGTCGGTCAGCTCTGGGAAGATCGTGATGTTGGCCGCGAACACGGTGAACTGGTTCGAGACGTCGGTCGGCAGGTAGGCATTGACCCGGTTCGGGTCGCTCGACCGCTCGACGATCAGGTACTTGGCGAACAGCTCGACCTTCTCGACGAGGCACGCCACGTTGCAGAGCTGCGTGTAGGCGTGGATCAGCGTCGAGCGGATCTGGCTCGGCGTGACCACGCCCTGCGTCCCGTTCGGGTTGATGTCCTTGAGTACGCACCGCGGGTAGGTCGAGGTGACGATCAGGCGGAGGTAGCGCTTGACGTAGGCGGCGATCGCCATCGTCTCCACGCCGAGGAAGGTGATGTCGGCCGAGCCGTAGGCGTTGAACTGGTAGGTCGTCAGGATCCGCTCGATCGCCACCGTGCCGTCGGCGTTGATCGACAGGGCCGACATGCCGTTGTGGTACAGGCTGTCGCGGTCGGCGAGCGCCCAGCGGTCGGACAAGGCCTTGGGCGGGCGCAGGCCGGTCACGACGATCGTCTGCAGCGGCCGGGCGATCTCCACCGCCTCGGTGAGGGCGCGCCCGAGGTTCTTCGAGAACGCGGTCAGGCCGCCGACGCCGGCCACGATCGACCACAGCGGGTGCGGGTAGTTCAGGCACCCGATGATCGAGGTGTGGCGGTCGTTGCGGGCCCCGCCCAGCGTGGTCAGGGTCGACAGGTTGCCGTTGGCCGCCGTGATGTAGTGCCCGTCGAGGCCCACCGTCGGGGCCCAGCGGCCCGCGCCGGAGTCGGCGAGGAAGTCGCGCGCCGCGTTGAGCTGGGCGATCGAGGCGTACGGCCCGCAGATCCAGTCGAACTGGGTGGCTGCGAAGGCTGCAAGCGCCGCCGCCATGTCGACCTCGCCGGTGCCGCCGGACATGGCAGTGATCGCCACGGTCAGGCCGGGGATCTCCAGCTCGTCGCCGTCGAGGCCGGTCTCGATGCGGACGCCGTTGTACTCGGTGCCGGTGTGGTTGGCCGTCAGCGTCACGGTGCCGGTGGCCGCGGTGGCGACCACGGGGGCGCCCATCCGGCGGTTGAACCGGGTGTAGCCGGCGTTGATCTTGGCCGCGAGGTTGGCGGCGACCACCGCGGCGGTGTCGTTCAGCGCGACCGGGACCGAATAGCGCTCGCCGGCGACGTAGCGCACGAGAGTGCCCGACTGCGTGGCGGTTCCGGTGATGGCCAGCGAACCGGTCGCGGCGACGCCGCCCACCGGATCGCCGACGTTGATCACCCAGAGCTCGCCGGTCGGGTTGCCGGCGCGCGCCCAGGCGATCATGTCGGCGAGCATCGAGCCCTTGCCGGCCAGGTAGTTCGGGTCGGCCGAGCCGATGTTCTGCGGCTTGAGCGCAGCCAACGGCGAGCTCGCCAGCGCCCGGCCCATCAGGATCTGGCGCGACAGGCCCGAATAGGGCGGCACGCCGGCATTCACCTCGGCGTAGAACAGCGGCACCCGGATATCGCCGGGCATGTTGTTGAAGGCGACGGCCATGTCCGGGCTCGCTCCAAAGAAAAAGGCCGCCCGGAGGGACGGCCTTGAGGCGGGATGGGTGAGGGGTCGGGGCCGCGGGCGGCCTCAGGGGTCAGGCGTCCGGGTGCGCCTCGTGCGCGTCGGCGCCGGGCTCGCCCGCGGCGGGCGGGGTGGACTCGGAGCCGGCGGCCGGCTCGTCCGGCACCTCGGTCACCGTGATCTCCTCGCGCGCAGCCATGCCGGCCCAGTACGGGGTCCAGGCGACCTCGCGCCCCTCGGGCGGCAGGAAGCCGCCGCGTTCGGGGTCGGGGATCGAGGCCTGGGCCAGGACGGGGGCGACGTGCTTGCGCATCGGGGGCCTCATTGCGGGGTGTTGGCGGCGATCGCGATGGTGCGACCGGCGGCGATGTCGGCGGCGCGGTCCGGCGCGTCGTCCGCGTCGAGGACCTGCGGGGCCAGGATCATGTCGGCGCCGGAGAAGGGCGCGGGCTCGGACGGCGCCGGGAGCGGCGCGAGCCGCGCGATCAGGCGGTCGCAGATCGAGCGCGGCAGCCCGTCCGGATCGCTGGCCGCCGCGATCGTGCGCAGCGGCTCTGGCAACAGGGCGTACGGGCCAGACGGCACCGCGAACGGATTTTCGTCCTCGGGCGTGAATAGCTCGATGCGCAGCGTCACCAGATGGACGGCGAACTTCTCGCCGGTTTGATCCGTGGCGAAGCGGGACGAGGCGACATGGGGCACCCGCTTGACCACGGCGCTGCGCAACAGCTGCGCGGCAGCCGTCTCGCCCCGGGTCAGGATCTCGACCGCACGCTCCTCGAGGAGATCGAGGTCGGCCTCCAGCTCGGCGTCGGTGGCGGCGTAACCGATGGCCTCGACCGGATCGGCCATGCCGTTGATCTGCATCGTCGCGACCGAGTTCATCGCGATCTCGAGCACCAGGTCGCAGACGAGCCCGAACGGGGCGCCGCCGTTCTGGTGCGACCACGCCTCGCCCTTCGTTTCCTCGGTCGTGACCAGGATCGTCGGGACGGGGTCCCTGTGGTCGAAGGCCGAAATGCGGCTGTCGTAGACGCGCCCCCGGACCATGCCGTCGATCACGGGGTCGCTGTTCAGCGCCTCGATCGCCTGCAGGCGGCAGGCGGCGCGGATCAGGCTCACCGGGGATCCTCCGGCCGCTGCAGGGCGTCGACGAGGAAGATGCGCAGGCGCCCGTAATCGCCGGGCAGGACCTTCGCGACCTCGAACACCGCGCCAGTGTCGAGCCGGATGATCCGGTCGCGCTCCATCGGGCGCTGCGGCAGCGCCGTGACCGCGACGTCGACCATGGCCTTCGCGCCGGCGATCCAGTGGGTCGTGCTGTCGGCCTTGGTGCGGCCGTGCGCGTTCATCAGCTCGCCCGGCTCGACGTACGTGCCGTCGAACGGGATCTGCGGCCGGGCCGTGCTGGCCGCCATACGGAGGTTTACGTTCGGGCGCTGGCCCGAGGCGGCCGCCGGCGGCGCCATCGGCTGCAGCGCGAAGCCCTCGCTGAAGACGGCGTCGACCGTCGCGCCGGCGATCTGGCCGAGCGCCGAAAACAGCGAGGGCATCGGATCAGAACGAGCCGTTGAAGCGGACGCGGCCCGTGCTGGACGGGTTCGCGGCCGGGAGCGCGGCGACGCCGACCTTCAGGTTGGCGGCGACGGTCGTGGTGAAGTTCTTGGCCGCGCTGTCCCAGTAGATTGGAGCGCCCTGGGCCCACGCCTGAGCGGCGACCTTCGGCTGCGCGTCGTAGACGCCGCCGATCGCGAGCTCCAGGTCGGTGCCCATGAGGGCGTTGGAGGTGGCGGTACCGAAGATGGAGCCGACCACGACAAAGTCGCCGGACTTGGTGTCGGCCGGGGCGGTGACGGTCAGGACATGACCGGGCTGGACGTAGGTCTTCATGGCGGGAGCGCCCTCAGGCAGGAGGTCCGGAAAAGCGAAAGGCCGCCCGGAGGCGGCCCAATTCGCTCGTTCTCAGGAGGCGGGGTGGCTTACTGCGGGTTCTTCTGCAGGCCGCGCCAGTCGATGACCTTGGCGGCCACGTCCTGGCGGACCTTCACCTCCATGCCGTCCACGTCGAAGCCCATGCGGGTCTCGGTGAACAGGCCCTGCTGGCCCTCGAGGTAGGCGAGCTCGACTACGTCGATCTGGCCGGGATCGCCCGAGAGGTACCAGTTCGACGCCGAGACGGCGTCGAGGCGCGGCTCGGAGATCGGCACCAGCTTCTTCATCGACGTGGTGACCACGTCGCCGGACTTGGTCGGGAAGATCTGCCCGAGGAACTGCTCGGTCACGGTCTCCAGGGCGGTCGGGACGATGATGTAGGTCGGCGTGATGTTGAGCAGGGTCTTGCCGTCAAGGCCAGTCTGCACGCGCATCGCCTGGCGCATCGCGCCCACGGTCGTGGTGCTGATCACGCCGGCGACCGCGAGGTTGCCGTGCGCGGCCGAGAACAGCGCGTTGCCGTCGCCCATGTTCGGATTGGCGGTGATCTGAGCCCAGACCAGGTCGCTCTCCAGGTTCGCCGCGGCGACGCCGAAGGAGCGCGGGATCCGGGTGAACGCGTCGAGATCGTCGTTGATCAGGACCTGGCGCGTGATGGCGATCACCTTGCCGTAGGTCGAGAGCGCGTATTTCTCGGCCGCGTCACCCATCGTGCCGCGCTTGAACTCGCCGTGCTCATTGACCTTCTCCAGCTTGGGCGCCTCGCCGAGCTGGACGCGGGAGACGAGCTTGAAGTCCGGCAGCGTGACGACGCGGACCAGCGGGCGGAAGGTCTGCGGGGCGGCCTGGTAGCCGGCGCGCAGGGTCTTGTTGGCGACGTTGGCCAGCACGTTGGGGAAGTCGGCGGTGGTGTGCATGCCTCCCGAGCGCACCGAGAACTCGCCGACCTGGGCGACGCGGTGCTCCAGCATCGCGGAGGCGCGCTCGTGCTTGGACATGCCGCGCGTGCGCACGCCGTGGGCCTCGAGCATGTCCCCGCCCATCTCCAGCAGCGTCATACCGCGGTACTGGCGGCCGTGCTCGGAGAGCTCGTTCTTGCCCGGGTCGAACCGGTGCAGCAGGGCGTTCTCGATACCCTGGCCGCGCTTCTCCTCGTCGGTGGCGCCGGTGATCTGGGCGCGAGCGCCGGCCCCGGTCTGCACGGCCGCGGCCTTCTCGTGCATGAAGTCGAAGGCGCGCACGCGGAAGGCCTCGACGCTGGTGTCGCCGTCGCAGGCGACGTCGACGTCCTCCTGCTTCATCCCGGCGCGGCGGCCGAGGTCGCGGATGGCGGCGGAGCGCTCGCGGTCGGCCTTGAGGGCGGCGGCGCGCAGGAGCGCGCTACCCTCGGACGGGGGCGCGGTCTGCGCCTTCTCGGCCTCGGTGATCTTGCCGCGGACGGTCTCGACCTCCTTGAGCAGCGCGTCGTACTCGCCCTCGATCTTGCGCAGGGCGTCGACTTCGAGGCCGTCCTTGACCTCGTCGAGCTTAGCGTTCGCGCGGGTCTCCAGGTCGGATAGCTGTGCACGCAGGCCGGCCAGGCCGAGGCTGGCGATCGACAGATCGGGCAGCGCGTGGAAGGCGTGGGTGCCGAACGCCTGGGCGTGGACGGCGGCGTGCGCGAAGTCCGGGACGCCGACCATCACGGCGGCCGCGGCCAGGACGAGGAGAGCGGAGAGCGCGAAGGGCGCCGCCCGGAAGAGGGTCTTCATGGAGAGTGCTCCGTTGCGGGGCTTTCCGGGGCGAGCGACCGTGATCCTGTGGCCCCGGGGCAGGCACAGGCGGCAGGGCAGAAAGGGGGTCGCTTCAGGCCGACAGGCCGAGGCGGCGAGCCTGCATCCGCAGGCGCGTGCGGGTGCTCTCGGCGAGCGCGCGGCGCGCCGGCATGGTCACCACGCAGGGGAACACGGCCTCCTGCGGTTGCGAGCGGGTCTGCGAGCCCGGGTCGGCCGGGATCGCGACCGCCGAGATCTCGCACGGCTCCCAGTCGATCACCCGCCAGGTCGCGACGTCGCCGTCGTCGCCGTCCGTCTTCTCGATCTTGTGGCGGATGTAGCCGGCCGACATGTTCCGGATGACGCCGTCGCGGATCTTCTGGACGATGTCGGCGTCGCCGGCGGCGCGCGAGAGCAGCATCGTGGCGAGCCCGCGCTTGCCGTCGATCTTGGCCGTGCCCGGCACGACCGAGCCGATGACCTGGTTGAGGTTGTAGCTGTTGTGGCTGTTCAGGAGCGGCGCGCCGGCGTTCAAGCGCTCTAGGCGCACGGCGCCCGGCGAGAGATCCAGGATCTCGTCGTAGGCGTTGCCGGTGTTCCAGTCGAACCGGCGCACGGCGGCGCCGGTGGTCCAGATGATGTCGATGGTGTTGGCAGCCTCGTCGAACGAGCCCGCGCGCACCTCGACGGCCCGCGTCTCCTGCGGGAGCTTCAGGGTCACCGTCATGTTGGGATCCTTCAGGCCTCGGCGGGAGGCTTCTGGGCTTTGGCGTCGTCGCCCTGGGCGATGCCGGCCTGCGA
>JAKONM010000116.1 GCA_022701925.1 Microbacteriaceae bacterium | reverse complement strand
CTCACCAGCCCCAGGTGCCCGGTGCCCCCTTGAACGGTCCGGTGACGCGGGAGGTGATCCAGCCGCCGTAGAAGTCGCCCTCCTGCGGCACCACGGTCTCGCCCGCGACCTCGCAGCGGTCCATCTTGGAGGGGTACACCGCCAGCAGCCCCTCCAGCGGCTCGTAGCCCGGCCACGGCTCGGGGTAGGTCCAGGCGCTGCGCACGGCGATGCGATCGCCGGAGGCGATGGTCAGGTAGCGGGCCATCCCCTTGAACTCGCAGAGGCTCATGCCCTGCCCGACGTGCACGTCCGCCTGCACGGCGTCGATCGGCACGTAGTACACGGGCGGATGGCTGGTCTCGAGCACGCGCACGGCCTCGGTCGTGTCGACGATCACCCGGCCCCCCAGCTCGATCACGACGCGGTCCGCGGTGGTCTCGATCGCGGGCGGGCGCGGGTAGTCCCACACCGACTCCTGGCCCGGCCCCGGCACGGCCTTCTGCATCCTGCGCCCCCTCCTGATCGGTCGCACCGCGCTCACGCCGCCACGGCCGAGGCGATGATCGCCAGCACCGTCACGCCGAAGCCGGCGCCGTAGTTGATGGCCAGGAACCGGCGCCATCCCCGGTTCGCCCGCTGCGCGGTGGCGTCGGTGATCCCGAGGAAGGGCGCCGTCATCGCCAGGTAGGGCACGGCCAGCAGGCCGGCCAGCGCGGTGGGCCAGCCCGAGCAGGCCGCCAGCACGCCCGCCGCCAGGTACAGCCCGGTCGCGATCCACACGGTCGCGCGGGCGCCCAGCACGGTCGCGATGGAGCCGATGCCGGCCTCGCGGTCCGACGGCACGTCCTGCACCGCCCCGAAGGCGTGGCTGGCCATCCCCCAGCAGAAGAACGCGGCCAGCAGCAGCACGGTGCGCGCGTCCGGGGCGACGGCGGCGAGCGCCACGGCGTAGACGGCAGGGCTCGTGAAGTGGGTGCTGGAGGTCAGGGAGTCGACGACCGGCCGCTCCTTGAACCGCAGGCGCGGGGCGCTGTAGGCGACCACCGCGAACACGCTGACCGCCAGGACGGCCCACGACGCCGGGTTCCCGAGCAGCACGAGCACGATCAGGAACGGCACGTTCGCGACCGCGGAGGCGATCAGCACCGGCCGGTGCAGGGCGGGCGCGAGCACCGACCCCTCGACCCCGCCCTTGCGCGGGTTGCGCAGGTCGGACTCGTAGTCGAAGACGTCGTTCACGCCGTACATCGCCAGGTTGTAGGGCACCAGGAAGTAGAGGGTGCCCACGACGAGCAGCAGCGGGTCCACCGGCCGGGCGAGCAGCAGGTAGGCCAGGACGAACGGGTAGGCGGTGTTGACCCACGACAGCGGCCGGGACGACCAGAAGAGGTGCCGGATCACCGCGCGCGCCGCCGTCCCAGCAGCACCCACAGCGCCGGCAGGGCCAGCGCGGCCGCGACCGCGTAGGAGAAGTCCTCCACGGGGGCGACGCCCAGCCGCAGCCCCAGGATGCGGCCCTCGTCGTAGCCGACGATGCCGCTGCCCACGATGACGTTGTCGAACACGGCGGTCATCGCCACCAGCACCGCCAGCCCCAGCAGCGCCGGCAGCAGCACGGGGCGGCCCGCGCGCACGAGCACCGTCAGCGCCAGCGCGCAGACCGGCACCAGCACGACCAGCGAGAGCACCAGGTAGGTCGTCACGGTCGCTCCCCCGACGCCGCGGGTGCCAGCCGGCGGGCGGCGGGCAGGTCGCGCCGCACCGGGTCCAGCAGGCGCTGCGCCAGCAGGAAGGCGTGCATCGCGGTCAGGCACAGCAGGATCAGGAAGAACAGCACCTCCAGCGGCACCTCCGGCGCCAGGTCGATCCCGACCAGCAGCCCGGAGGGCCCCTCGAAGAAGATGCCGAGGCCCACCCCGGCCGCGTCCCAGGCCAGGAACCCGACCACGCCCGCGGCGAGCACCGCCGCAGCGCGCGCCGGCGCCGCGAACAGGAACAGGCGCAGGCGGAGGTCGAGCACGACGAGCCCCGCGATGGAGACGAGCAGCGCGCCCAGGTACAGGCCCATCAGGCCCGCCGGGCGCTCACGGACGCACCAGCGGCTCGGGCAGCGGGCCCGTGGAGGTGTCGCCGCGCAGCCGCTTGATCACCAGCTCGGCGCTGATCACGCACATCGGCAGCCCGATGCCGGGGATGGTCGAGCCGCCCGCGTACTGCAGCCCGTCCACCTTCTTCGACACGTTGCCGGCGCGGAACAGCGCGCTCTGCGTCAGCGTGTGCGCCGGTCCCAGCGCCGTGCCCTGCCACGCCGCCAGGTCCTCGGCGAAGTCGGCGGGCCCGATCGTGCGGCGCACGACGATGCGGTCGCGCAGGTCCGGCACGTCCATCCACCGCGCCAGCTGGTCGATCGCGCGGTCGGCGATCGCCTCGACCTGCTGAGCGCCGGCGCCGTCCACGCCGCCGCGCCCGATGCCGGGATCGGGTGTCATCGGGATCAGCACGAACAGGTTCTCGTGCCCCTCCGGCGCCACCTGGTCCGTGGCGCTCGGGCGGCAGACGTAGATCGACAGCTCGTCGGGCAGCGGCGGGGTCGGCTTCCCCTTCTCGGGCATGACGGCCGCGAAGTTCGCCCGCCAGTCCTCCGTGAACAGCAGCGTGTGGTGCAGCAGCTGCGGCAGCCCGCCCCGCACCCCCAGCAGCACCAGCACCGCGGAGGGGCCGGGCGTGCGCTTCGCCCACCAGTCCGCGTCGTAGGTGCGCAGGGCGGGCGGCAGCAGCAGCCGCTCCGACGCCTCCAGGTCCATCGCCGACACGACCAGGTCCGCCGGCACGACCTCGCCGCCGGCCGTGCGCACGCCGGTGACGCGCGGCTTCTGCGAGCCCGTGCCCTCGGTGAGGATGCGGGTCGCGGCGGCCCCGGTGCGCACCTGCACGCCCTGGCGCTCCGCCACCCGGCGGCACGCCTCGATCAGGGCGCTGATGCCGCCCTTCGGGTACAGCACCCCGCCCTCCAGGTCGAGGGTGCTCATCAGGTGGTACATGCCGGGCGTGCGGAACGGCGAGCTGCCCAGGAAGACCGCGGGGTACTGCAGGATCTGCTGCAGCCGCGGGTCCCGGAAGCGCCGTGACACGTAGCGGTGCAGCGACTCGGTGAGCATCGGCACCAGGCGGGGCAGGCCGCGCAGCACCTCCGGCACCAGCAGCGGCCGCAGGTCCTGGAACGTCGTGTACAGGAAGCGGCGCTTGGCGGTCTCGTAGACCCACTTCGCGCTGGCCAGGTACTTCGCGAGCGATCGGCCGGCACCCGGCTCCAGCCGCTCGGCCAGGGCCAGGTTGCCCTCGCGGTCGCCGGCGATGTCGACCACCTCGGCCGGCGCGCCGTCCTTCGGCTCGAAGACGACGCGGTAGCCGGGGGCCAGGTGCTCCAGCTCCAGCTCGGCGTCGGCGGTGGTGCCGAGCAGCCGGAAGAAGTGGTCGAAGACCTCCGGCATCAGGTACCAGGAGGGGCCGGTCTCGAAGCGGAAGCCCTCGTGGCGCCACTCCCCCGCGCGCCCGCCCACCTGGTCGCGCGCCTCGAGCAGCACGACGTCCCAGCCCTCGGCGGCCAGCAGGGCGGAGGAGGCGAGGCCCGCGATGCCGCCGCCGATCACGACGGCGCGCCCCGCACGGGGCTCCGTGGCGCTCATCGTGTCCTCGGCAGGCGGTCGGCGACCGCGAGCGCGGCCAGCCGCAGCTTCACGGGGTCGGGCACGCGGACGCGGGTGGTGCGCAGGCGCTCCGCCGGCGTCGCGCGGATGCGGTCGGCCAGCTCCGCGAACAGGCCGTGGGCCAGCGCCACGGCCCGCCGCGGCCCGCGCTCGAGCAGGGGCAGCGTGCGCGCGGCCGCTGCCAGGTCGTCGTCGATGTCCGCCAGCAGGCGGTGCTTCGTCGTCTCGTCCATGCGGGAGACCTCCACGTCGGGGAAGTAGGCCCTGCCCAGCCCGTCCGCGTCCGCGGCCAGGTCGCGCAGGAAGTTGACCTTCTGGAACGCGGCGCCCAGGCGCCTCGCGCCCTGCTCCAGCACCGCCGTCTCCTCGTCGCTGCGGGCCGGGCCCTCCGCGGTGAAGGCGCGCAGGCACATCAGCCCGACCACCTCGGCCGAGCCGTCCACGTACTCCGCGAACGTCTCGTCGGTGTGCTCGGCCCGCGTGAGGTCCATGCGCATGGAGGTGAAGAACGGGGTGACGATCTCGCGCTCGATCGAGACGCGCCGTGCGGTGCGGGCGAAGGCGTGCACCACGAGGTTCGTGGAGTACCCGCTCTCCATGGCCGCATAGGTGTCGGCCTCGAGGGCGTCGAGCGCGTCGGCGATCTGCTGCGGGGCCAGGCCGGAGGCGGCGGCCACGCCGTCGACCACCTCGTCCGCCAGGCGCACCAGCGCGTAGACGTCGCGGATGTGGCCGCGCGTCGCGCGCGGCAGCAGGCGCACCGCCAGGCCGAACGAGGTCGAGTACTCGCCGATCACGACGGCGGCGCTGCGGGCGGCGGCGCGATGGTAGCGCTGCAGGGGGGTCAGCGCCATGCTCCCTGCGCCCGCTTCCCGGCCGTTACGCTGGCCCGTCGGCGCCCCCGAACGGGGGCGTCTGAGGCGGGCACGAGGCAAGGGTACAGCGGTGGGGATGACTGCAGCGGAAGAGCTGGTGGTGCTGGTCGCCGACGACGGGCGGCAGATCGGCACGGCGCCGAAGGCGACGGTGCACGACGCGGACACCCCGCTGCACCTGGCCTTCAGCTGCCACGTCCGCGACGACGCCGGCAGGCTGCTGGTCACCCGTCGCGCGCTGGGCAAGCGCACGTGGCCGGGGGTCTGGACGAACTCCTTCTGCGGCCACCCCGCGCCCGGGGAGCCCCTGGACGAGGCGATCGCCCGCCGCGCGCTCGACGAGCTGGGCGTGGTGCTGACCGACCTCGCGCCGGTGCTGCCCGACTTCCGCTACCGCGCCGTCGACGCGTCGGGCGTGGTGGAGAACGAGATCTGCCCCGTGTTCTCGGCCCGGACCGCCGACCCGGTGCTGCCGGACCCGGACGAGGTCGTCGAGCACCGCTGGGTCGACGAGGGCGACCTGGAGCGGGCCGCCCTGGCCGCGCCGTGGGCGTTCAGCCCGTGGCTGAACCTGCAGCTCGAGGCGATGGCCTCCCTGCGGGCCTGACCCTCAGGCCCCGTCGCCGCCGGCGGTGACGTCGCTGCGCACGAAGTTCAGGTACGACCGCGAGGCCGTCGGGCCGCGCTGCCCCTGGTAGCGACTGGCGTACTCCCCCGAGCCGTAGGGCTTCGACGCGGGCGAGCTGAGCCGGAAGAAGCACAGCTGCCCGATCTTCATGCCCGGCCACAGCTTGATCGGGAGCGTCGCGACGTTCGAGAGCTCCAGCGTGATGTGACCGGTGAAGCCCGGGTCGACGAACCCGGCGGTGGAGTGGGTCAGCAGGCCGAGGCGCCCCAGCGAGCTCTTGCCCTCCAGCCGCGCGGCGATGTCGTCCGGCAGCGTGACGGACTCGTAGGTCGCGCCGAGCACGAACTCCCCCGGATGCAGGATGAAGGGCTCCCCCGGCTTCGTCTCGACCAGGCGGGTCAGGTCGGGCTGGTGCTCCGCGGGGTCGATCACCGCGTACTTGTGGTTGTCGAACAGGCGGAACCAGCGGTCGAGCCGCACGTCGAAGCTGGAGGGCTGCAGCAGTCCGACGTCGTACGGGTCCAGGCGAACCCGCCCCGAGTCGAGCTGGGCGGCGATGTCGACGTCCGACAGGAGCACGTCAAGGACCCTAGCGGGGGCGGCTCGACCGCCGCGGCCCCTTGCTACACTCGCGCCTGGCCCCCCGGGGCCGCCGTTCGCGGGTGTAGTTCAATGGCAGAACTCCAGCTTCCCAAGCTGGTAGTGCGGGTTCGATTCCCGTCACCCGCTCCACATCCGAGGGTTCTCATCCCTCCGCGGCGAGGCCTCGCCTCCTGCCCCCCGTTCGAGGCACGACGTCCGATCCACGCTCCCGGGGCGGGATCGGGGAATCGGCTGGGAAACCCGGACACCCGGCTCAACCGATCCGTCCACCCCCGGTTCCACGGAGACAGGATGGTCGGATGCAGCGGTACGGCTCGGTGACGGCGCTGGTCTACGACCTCGGATCGGGGGAACGCCTGCTCTACCGGCGGGGCCGGGTGGAGGCGGTCCGCGCCCTGCGGCTGCAGCCGGGCGACCGGGTGCTGGTGCTCGGCAGCGGCACCGGGCTGGACGTCCCGCTGGTGGCGAGGGCGATCGGCCCGACCGGCGAGGTCGTG
>JAKONM010000097.1 GCA_022701925.1 Microbacteriaceae bacterium | reverse complement strand
CACGGCGTGCAGGGCCGGAACACCGCCTGCGCCAGCGCCCGGTTCCGTTCGATCACCTCGGCGGGCACCACGTCGTGCGCCAGGAGCCACGCGCACTCCTGCTCGAGGCTCGCCGCGTACTGCTCCGGTCCTCGGCCCGTCCATGCGGGAGCGACCGAGTCGTGCAGCCGGCGGACGACCGCGCCGGCGGCCGCCCACGCCGCCGGCGTCGCCGTCGACGGCGCACCGAGTCGACCGAGCGCCCGGCCGGGGAGCGCGGCGAGCGCGAGCACGTTCGGCTGCTGCCACAGCACCCGCGGCGTCGGGATCGGCGCGAGCGTCATGACCTCCGCCTCGCGGGCGATCCGCGCCGGATCGGCGTCGACCTTCAGGAACACGTCCCCGACCCGCAGCGTGGCGCGCTCGCTGTGCGCGACCACCACCTGCACCTCGTCCACCTGCGCATGCTCGCAGCGCGGCCCGCCGCGTGCCAGAGGCGGCGGACGCCTCGCCCGACGTCGGTGGGCCCGGCTGAACGGCGGATGACCGGTCGGCGAAGGGTGCGCCCGCGCCGGATCGTGCTGCTCGGTCATGGGGACCCGGGCTGGGAGAACTGCACGGAAGGCGCACCGACCTTCTGCCGCGCGCGCGACTGGAGCGATCGTGACCCCCACCCCGACCATCTCCCGCCCCGCGGTCGCGGGCGAGCACGAACCGCTGTCGATGCGCGCCCTGATGCTGCACCTGGCCGAGACGGAGCGCTGGGCGCTCGCCGACCTCGAGCTGCGCTGATGGAGCGAGCTCGATCGATCAGGGTCGGCGGCGTGGTCGGGAGAGCCCCGGGCACTCGCCTCAGCGCGACGCGGGCTGACCTGCCGGGATCGGCATCGGGCTGGAGTCCGGGATCGGCCGGCCGAACACCGGGGTGCCGTCGGCGGCGAAGGTGAACCGCTGCGTGCTGATCTCGCGATCCCAGCCCGCCCCGGGGAACAGCGCCTCGTGGAAGACGATCCAGTGCTCGGTGCCGTCGGGCGAAGTGGTGAAGGAGGCGTGGCCGGGGCTCGTGACCTGGGTTGTGCCGGCGAAGACGGGCTTCCGCGTCTTGGTCCACGACGAGGGGTCGAGGGGGTCGTCACCGGTCAGGGTCAGCATGCCGAGCGCGTACGAGTCGGTCCAGCTGCCGCTGGCCGAGTAGACGAGGTGCAGGGCGTCGCCCCGCACCAGCGCCTCCGGGCCCTCCTCGATGGGGGCGCCCACCCGCTCCCAGGGCAGGTCGGCCTCGGCGATGCGCACGCCGGTGCCGACGAGCCGCGTGGGGCTGCTCATCCGCGCGATCATCAGGTCCTGCTGCACGTCGGTCGCCCCGGGCCACCCGGACCACACGAAGTAGGCGGTGCCGCGCCACTCGACGCGCGTGCCGTCGATCGCCCAGCGGTCCGCCGCGTCGCGGACCTGCCCGCGGTCGACGTACTCGCCCATCGGATCGTCGGAGGCGGACTCCAGGGCGAACATGCGGTGGTTCGCGTTGTCGCCGTCGCAGGTGGTGGCGGCGTAGTAGATCCACCAGCGGTCGCCGATGCGGTGCAGCTCGGGCGCCCACAGGTCGGTGCAGTGCGAGCCGCTGGAGGGCGGCGTCCAGACCGTGACGGCGTCGCCGTCCGCGATGCCGGTCAGGTCGTCCTCCGGGCTGCGGGTCACGACCAGCTTCCCCTGCGCGGACTGGATCGAGTAGTAGCGGTCGCCCGAGCGGAGCACCCACGGGTCCGCGCCGCTGCCGATGATCGGGTTCTCGAACGTCGCGCCGGCCGCGGTCGCGCTGGCCGCCGGAGCCGGGTCGGACGTGCAGCCGCTCAGCAGCAACCCGCAGGACAGCCCCGCGAGCAGGGCGACGACGCGGGCGCCGGACCTCATGACCGTGCCGGCCCGGTGACGATCTCCCGGATCACGGCCGGGTCGAGCTTCGGCACGCGGTGCTCGTCGGTGAGCCCGTTCGCCTCCTGCATCGTGTCGGTCAGCTGCGTCCAGCAGACGCCGGTGAGCACTCCTCCGGGCCGCACGGCGTCGAACATGCCGCGGAGGCACTGCTCGAACTCCGCGGGGGCGGTGACGGTGGAGTACCCCCAGCCCTCGGGCGCGCCGGCGCGGACGTCGTACCGGACGCCGCCGAACTCCGTCAGCATCACCGGCTGCCCGCGATCGCGCTCGTCGCCGACCAGGATGCGGCGACCGGCCGGTCCCACCTCGTTGAGCAGGCGGTCGCGCGACGCGGCGGGTCCGTACCGGCCGGCGAGCACGGCCGGGTCCGCCTCGTAGTCGTGGATGCTGAGGACGTCCGAGTCGACGTGCTCCCAGCCGTCGTTGGAGATCACGGGACGGCCCGGGTCGAGCGCCCGCGTCAGGTCCGCGAGGGCGCGGGCGTACGCCCGCTGCGCGGGGTCGTGCGCGATGTGCTGCACGCCCCAGCTCTCGTTGAGCGGCACCCAGGCGGCGACGCACGGGTGGGAGCGGTCCCGCTCCACCGCCGCGACCCACTCGGCGGTCGAGCGGACGACGGCCGTGGGACTGAACTCGTAGGTGCCCGGCGCCTCGCACCAGACCAGCAGGCCGAGCCGGTCGGCCCAGAAGAGGAAGCGCGGATCCTCCATCTTCTGGTGCAGGCGTGCCGTGTCGAAGCCGAGGTCGAGGATCAGCCGCACCTCGTCCTCCAGCGCCTTCGCGCTCGGCGCGGCCAGGTGGCTCTCGGGCCAGAACCCCTGCTCGAGCACGGCGCGCAGGAAGCGGGGCCGGTCGTTCAGCAGGAACACGCCGCCCTCGACCCGGGCGCTGGCGAGCCCCAGGTAGGAGGCGACGCGGTCGCCCGCGCCCTCGGGCCCGATCAGCTCGACGGTCGCGTCGAGCAGCGTCGGGTGCTCCGGGGTCCAGAGCAGCTCCTCGTAGGCCTGCCCGTTGCCCTGCACCGGCAGCGCCACGGTCGCCGTCGCGCGCGGGCCCTGCAGCGGGAACTCGCTCCAGCCCAGCGCCTCGCCGTCGTGCGCGACCTGCACCCTGCAGCGCGTCCCCGCAGCCGGGGCGGTGGTGGTGCGCACCTCGACCTCGACCACCGCGCGCACCACGTCGGGCCGCCACTGCAGCGCGGCGACCGCGACGGCCGGCGTCGCCTCCAGCCACACCGGCTGCCAGATCCCGCTGGTGCGGTCGTACCAGATGGAGTGCGCGTCGCGGCGCCAGTCCTGCTTGCCGCGCGGCTGCCCGACGTCCGCGGGGTCGTCCTCCACCCGCACCACGACCTCGTGCCCCTCGCCCTCGCGCAGGGCGTGCTGCACCTCGAAGGAGAACGGCGTGTGCCCGCCCTCGTGCTGGCCGACCTGCACGCCGTCGATCCACACCGTGGCGCGGTAGTCGACCGCGCCGAAGTGCAGCACCAGCCGAGGCGCTCGCTGGCTGTGGCCGGCCCGCTGCAGGTCGGCGGCGGTCAGCGCCCGGCTGTACCAGGCGACGCGGTGGAAGCCGGTGTCGCCGATGCCCGACGCCGCGGACTCGAAGGGGAACGGCACCGTGATCGTGCGTTCGAACGCCGGTGCCCGGAACCAGCACTCGGCCAGCCCGCGGTCGTCGTCGTCGAACGCGAACGACCACGGCCCGCACAGGTCCGCCCACGCCGGCCGCACCAGCTGCGGTCGCGGGTAGGTGCCGTCCTGCTCGGACGCGGGGGCGAGGGGGACGTCGTCGTGCTCCACGCCGTCATCATGCCGCATGTACAGCGCTGCAAACGAGCCCCCGCCACGAGGGCGTCGACTCGGCCCCGCGTGATCAGGCCCGAGGAGCGCTCTCGCGGATCCTCAGCTCGAAGCCCACCCGTCGGTGCCGACCGAGCCCCTCGTAGCCGCCGATGCGCTCGGTCAGCATGTCGAGGGCCCCCTCGGCGAGCGCGTCCATGTCCGCCGCCACCGTCGTCAGCGACGGCGAGGTGAAGGCCGACATCGCGATGTCGTCCCAGCCGGTGACCGCGATGTCGTCGGGGACGCCGAGGCCCCGCTCGTGCAGCGCGCGCAGCGCCCCGATGGCGGCGAGGTCGTCGCGGCAGACGACCGCGTCCATGCGGAGGCCCTCGTCCAGCGCGGCGGCCAGCGCGTCGGCAGCCGCCCGCACGGACACCGACGCGGTCGGGATGAGCAGGGCGGTGTCGAGCGCGGACCCCGACTCCTCGAGGCCCTGCTGGTAGCCGAGCAGGCGCTGCCTCGACGTCGCCGACGGACCGCCGGCCTCGTGCCCGAGGAAGGCGATGCGGCGCCGGCCGCTCTGCGCGAGGTGCGACGTGATCCGCGTCGCGGCGGCGATGTTGTCGACCGACAGGTGGTCCATGGTCAGGGGAGCGGCGCCCTCGCCGAGCAGCACGACCGGCACGTCCTCCCGGTGCTGCGCCAGCTCCATCACCGACATCATCGACGGCTGCAGGATCACCCCGTCGACCAGCCCTGCCTCGCTGCTGGAGACGATCGCCCGCTCCTCCTCCAGCGATCCGCCGGTCTGCTCGAGCAGCACCCGGTACCCGCGGGAGGAGGCGGCCAGCGACACGGCGTTGGCGAGCTCGGCGAAGTAGGGGATGCGCACGTCGGGAAGCGCCAGGGCCAGCAGGCCCGTGCGGCCGGTCGCGAGGCGGCGGCCGATCGCGTTGGGGCGGTAGCCGAGCTCGTCGATGGCCAGCTGCACGCGCTCGCGCATGGACTCGCTGACGTGCGGGTGCGCGTGCACCACGTTGGAGACCGTCTTCATCGACACGCCCGCGTGCTTGGCGACATCCTGCAGTCGGGTGCGTGGCATCCGCGGCCGCCTTCCGCTCGTCGGTCGTCGGCGGACTTTAGCGCGGAGCCCGGTGGCCCCGGTACCCCGCGTTGACACCTCTTCTACAGCGCTGTAACTTCGCCGGGTCGCGGGCGCAGGCCGCCGACGTCGGATCTCGAAGGGGAGAAGCCGTGCACCACGGGCTGATTCGGGTCGCTGGAGGCCGCCGATGAGCGACCTCGTCGTCGAGCGCAGCGCGCTGCCGCAGGTGGCGCCGGCGCGGAAGCCGCGCGGCGGGCGGCGCACGCTGACCGCCTACCTGTTCCTCGCGCCGTTCCTGCTGCTGTTCGTCGTCTTCGTCGTGGTGCCCGCCGTGTACGGCATCTGGATCAGCCTGCACGCGTGGAACCCGCTGCTGCCGGTGAAGCCCTTCATCGGCCTGACCAACTACCTGCAGCTGTTCACCCCCGGCTCGCTGACCTCGGGCGACTTCTGGCAGAGCATGGGCGCGACCGCGATCTTCACGGTGGCGAGCGTGCCGTTCCTGGTCGCCGTGCCCCTGCTGCTCGCGGTGCTGCTGAACCAGCGCCTCGCCGGCGGCAGCGTCTTCCGCGCCGTCTTCTTCGCGCCCTACGTGCTCGGCGTCGCCGTCATCGGCGTCATGTGGCGCTACCTGCTCGATCCGCAGAACGGCGCCGTCAACGCGGTGCTGTCCTTCTTCGGGGTGCAGGCCGACATCCCCTGGACGGTCGACGTGCCGTGGGCGTGGATCTCGCTGGTCGGTGTGACGGTCTGGTGGATCTCCGGGTTCAACACCGTGATCCTGCTGGCGGGCCTGAAGGGCATCAACGCGGAGCTGTACGACGCGGCCGCGGTCGACGGCGCGGGCGCCTGGCGGAAGTTCCTCTCCGTCACCCTCCCGGGGCTCCGGCCGGTGATGGCCTTCGTGACCACGACCACGATCCTCGGGTCGGCCAACATGTTCGGTCAGTCGTTCCTGCTCACTCAGGGGGGCCCGGGAACCGAGACCCGCACGGTGATCATGTACATCGCGAACCTCGGCCTCTCGCAGAACCAGATGGGCGCCGCTTCGGCCATGAGCTACGTGCTCTTCCTCTTCCTGGCCCTGATCAGCATCGTGAACTTCCGGCTGCAGAGCCGGCGAGGGGATTGAGCCCGATGACCGCACCCGTCCTCCCCGCCCGCCGGGACGCGGCACCGCCTCGGGCCGCGATCCGCACGGACCGCCCCGCCGCCGATCGCGGCCCGGTCGTGCGTCGCCGGCTGCGCCGCGCCGGCCTCTACCTCGTGCTGTACCTGCTCGCGCTGGCGGTCGTGCTGCCGCTGCTCTGGGTGCTGACGACGTCGTTCAAGTCCGACGGCGACGCGATCGACAACCCGGCGTCCCTGCTGCCGAACCCCGTCACCGGCGCGGCGTACCAGACGCTGCTCGCCAGCGCGGACCTGCCGATCTTCCGGTGGTTCCTGAACAGCCTGGCCGCGGGCGCCCTGCAGACGCTGCTCATCCTGGTCACCGCGTCGATGGGCGCCTACGCGCTCGCGCGCCTGGACTTCGCGGGCAAGAAGGTCGTCTTCGGCGTCATCGTGATGACGCTGTTCGTGCCGCCGGTCATCTTCCTGATCCCCAACTACCTGATCGTGCAGAACCTGGGCTGGCTTGACTCGATCTGGGCGATCACCGTTCCGGGAGCGGCCAGCGCCTTCGGCATCTTCTTCCTGCGCCAGTTCTTCCTGGGACTGCCCGCCGAGATCGAGGAGGCGGCCCGCATCGACGGCGCCGGCGACGTGCGGATCTTCCTGCAGCTGATCATCCCGCTGTCCCGGCCGGCCATCGCGACGCTGGCGGTGCTCAGCTTCCTGTCGAACTGGAACGACTTCCTCTGGCCGGTCTACGTGCTGCTCTCCCCGGAGAACCTGACCCTGCAGCCGGGGCTCTCCGTGCTGCGCGGCGCCTACTCGACCCACTTCGGCATCGTCATGGCGGGCGCGGTCATCGCGTCGGTGCCGGTGCTGATCCTCTTCACGCTCGCGCAGCGGCACGTCGTGGAGAGCGTGGCGGCCTCCGGCCTCAAGGGCTGAGTCCCCACCGACCGACGCCGCGCGGGCCGTCGTCGTCGGGGTGAGCGCTCACCCGCGGATGGCGTTACCAGCCCGTGACCGGCGGCGGCGCTCCGGTCGTTGACACGGCTGTACAGCGCTGTAAAGTCACCGCGTGGTCGTCAGCGGCCACCATCACCCCCGCATCCGCGGTCACTCGAAGGAGAGTCAGATGAAGAACGGACTCGTGCGCCGTCTCACAGCGGCCGGCGTCGCGCTCGCGGTGGGCACCGCCCTCGCGGCGTGCAGCGGCGGCACCGCCGCATCCACCGGCGGCGACGTCAAGGCGGGCGGCTACGACGGCCCCAAGGTGACGGTCACCTTCTGGAACGGCTTCACGGGCGGCGCCGGCCCGCAGGTGCTGAAGAAGCTGGTGTCGGAGTTCAACTCCTCGCACAAGAACATCGCGATCAGCAGCGTCCCCATGGAGTGGGACGACATCGCGGCGAAGATGCCGCTGGCCGTCAAGGCGGGTCGCGGGCCCGACGTCACCGTGGTGCACGGCAGCGACGTCGCCACCTACGCCGCGCAGGGCCTGCTGCTGAAGGCCGACGCCATCGCCAAGACCCTGAAGATGGACGAGTCCGACTTCCCGAGCGGCCTGTACGAGAACGGCAGCTACCAGGACGCGCAGTACGGGCTGCCCTGGAGCGTCACCCCGCTCGGCCTGTACATCAACAAGGACGTGCTGAAGAAGGCGGGCCTCGACGAGGACACCGTGCCGACCACGGAGGCCGAGTACGACGAGGCCCTGGCGGCGCTGCGGGCCAAGGGCGTGCAGGGCGAGTGGGTCGACCCCTACTTCTTCACCGGCGTCATGGAGTTCCAGTCCTTGCTGTGGCAGTACGGCGGCGAGCTCTACAACGACGACGTGTCCAAGGCGACCTACAACTCCGACGCCGGGGTCAAGGCGCTGAACGTGATGCTCGACCGCATCAAGCAGGGCGACAGCCCGGCCAAGGTCGCGCAGGACGGCGACATCAACGCGCTGATCGCCGGCAAGACCGCCTTCAACTGGAACGGCATCTGGCAGACCAGCAACACGGCGCTGCAGAGCAAGAACTGGACGGCCGCGGCCGTGCCGCAGATCGGCACCGAGAAGGCCGTCTGGTCCAGCTCGACCGACTGGGCGTTCGTGAACAACAAGGGCCAGGACTCGAACAAGACCCAGGCCGCCGGCGTGTTCGTGCAGTGGATGAACGAGCACTCCCTGGCGTGGGCGGAGACCGGTGAGCTGCCGGCCACGAACTCGGTGCGCGAGGACTCCTCGCTCGTGTCGAAGTACCCGAACCTCAAGCCCTTCCTCGCAGAGCTCGACTACGCGCACTTCGAGACCTCGGCGCCCGGCATCCCGAGCGCTGACGCCCTGCTCAACACCGCGGTGAACGAGGCGATCCTGCAGAAGAAGTCGCCCCAGCAGGCGCTGGACGACGCGGCGAAGAAGGCCGACCTCCAGCTGCAGCAGAACAAGCAGCAGTACGGCTACTGACCCTCGGTCGCGGCCGGCGGGCCGTCCGGCGCATGCCGGACGGCCCGCTTCCGCGTTCTCCGAGGACCGCGTCGAGGTGTCTTTACAGCGCTGTACATCCGAGGCAGACTCGACGGTGCCGGGGCACGTCGAGGTGGCCCGTCCTCGCGAAGGAGCGATGCATGCGCAGTCCCATGAAGAAGCTGATCACCCTCGCCGTCGGGGTGCTGGCCGTGGCGGGCCTCACCGCCGGCGGCCCCGCAGGCGCCGCGCAGGCCGCCGCCTGCACGCTGGCCAACCCGATCGTGCGCGGCGGCGCCGACCCGTCCGTCTGGTACCGCAACGGCACCTACTACCTGGTCCAGTCGCTGAACCCGAGCAGCGGCGCCAGCTCCATCGTGCTCCGCGCCTCCACCACGCTGAACGGTCTGAGCACCGCAGCGGTGCGCACGATCTGGACGGCGCCCTCCGGCACCGACCACAGCAAGGAGGTCTGGGCTCCCGAGATCGAGTTCCTCGGCGGGCAGTGGATCATCTACTTCGCCGCGGACGGCGGCAACAACGACGACCACCGGATCTTCGCCATCACCCACGCCGACGGCGACCCGACCTCCGGCTCCTGGAGCTACTTCGGGAAGATCGCCGACTCCACGAACCAGTGGGCCATCGATGCCACGGTGCTGACGTACGACAACGCGTACTGGATGATCTGGTCGGGCACCCCGACCGGCAACGGCGGCCGAGCGCCGCAGCAGATCTACATCGCCCACATGAGCGACCCGCTGCACATCGACCAGGACCACCGGCGCCTCATCGCCAACCCGGACCAGTCGTGGGAGACCTCGGTGGCCGCCATCGAGGAGGGCCCCGAGGCGTGGGTCGGCCCGAACGGGAAGCTGACGATCGTCTACAACGCCAACGCCAGCTGGACCAGCTCCTACGCCCTCGGCGAGCTCGTCTTCAACGGCGGGGACCTGACCGACTACCGCTCGTACACGAAGCGCGGCCCGGTCTTCAGCAGCGCCAACGGGCTCTACGGCACCGGCGGCGAGTCCATCCCCGTGCCGGGAGCCGCGGGCGTCAACTGGAACGTCTTCCACGCCGACACCGACCCGAACGGCGGCTGGGCGGGCCGCTCGATCTTCGCCCAGCCCGTGCCCTGGAACAGCGACGGGACCCCGAACTTCGGCACCCCGGCCGGCGCGGTGTCGTACAACGAGCAGTCGCAGACCCGCTGCTGAGTCGCGGACCGATCCGTCCGCCGCAGGCGTGCTCCCACGCCTGCGGCGGACGCGCGACCAGGGTCTCGCCCAGGACGCGCGACGCCCGAGGACGTCGGGCCTCGCAGGCGTCACCTCCTCGATCGGCCTCCCTCAGGCAGGAACCAGCCGACGGCAGGATTCGTCACCTCGGGCACCGCTCGGCGAGCCGCGGGTGCGGCCCACTCCGCGGCGTTGGCCAGCACCCGCTGGACGTCCGGGTGGTGGTACACCGGGTACGCCTGGTCGCCGGGGCTGAAGTAGAAGATGCGGCCCCTGCCGCGATGGAAGGCGGCGCCGGAGCGGAACACCTCGCCCCCCGCGAACGCGCTCACGAAGACCAGCTCGTCCGGCGCCGGGATGTCGAAGTGCTCCCCGTACATCTCCTGCTGCTCGATCACGATCGGGGAGGGGACGCCGGCGGCGATGGGGTGCCCGGGGTCCACCGTCCACACGAGCTCGCGCTCGCCCGCGTCGCGCCACGCGAGCGAGCAGCTGGTCCCCATCAGGGCGATGAAGGGTTTCGAGAAGTGCGCCGAGTGCAGCGGCACGAACCCCATGCCGCCCAGCACCGCCTGCTGCACCCGGTTCACGACCTCCGTCGAGACGCGGTCGTGGGCGATGTGCCCCCACCAGAGCAGCACGTCCGTGTCCGCGAGCACCTCGTCGGTGATCCCCTGATCGGGGTCGTCCAGCAGCGCCTCGCGCACCTGCGCCTCCGGCAGGAGCCTGCGGAGCGCGGCGGCGACGGTCCCGCCGATGCCGTCGGGGTAGAGCACGCGCACGTGCTCGTCGACCTGCTCGTGGACGCCCTCGTTCCACACCAGGATCCGCAGCGGACGCGCGATCATCGCCGCAGCACCTTCGCGACCTCGGGCAGCACCGCCGCCGCGGGTCCGGAGAGGCCGCACTCCATCGCCAGCCAGCCGTCGTAGCCGATGTCGTCGAGGGCGCCGAGGGTGCTCGGCCAGTCGTAGTGCCCGTTGCCGGGTTCGAACCGACCGCTGTCCCCGAGCTGCACGTGCTCGATGAACGGTCCGGCGTCGCGGATCGCCTGCGCGACGTCGGTCTCCTCGATCGACATGTGGAAGGTGTCCGCGATCACCGCGACCCCGGGGGAGTCGACCTCGCGCACGACGTCGACCGCATCGGCCAGCGTGTTGATCAGGTAGTCCTCGTACCGGTTCAGGGGCTCCAGGAACACCTTCACCCCGAGGTCCTCCCCGTGCCGCCCGAGCTCGGTGAGCGCCTCCACGAGCGCGGCCCGCGACTCCTCGTCGCTGCGCGGCGGGGTGAAGGGCGGCAGGTACCGCGTGAAGACCGCGAAGCCGTTCGGCATCACCAGCCCGGCGGCCCCGGCGGCGGGCAGCGTGGCGAGGATCTCCTTGACGTCGTCGATCGCCCGCCGACGGCGGGCGGGATCGAAGTCGCCGACGAAGAGGGACGTGTGCGCCACGGCGGACGGCATGACGACGCCGTCGGCACGGGCGGCTGCGAGCTCGTCCCTGCGTGCCGCGAACCTCCCCTCGCCCTGCGCGCCGAGCTCGATGCCGTCGAAGCCGTAGGACGTGGCCGCCGCGAAACGCTCCTGCAGGGAGTCGCCGGGCAGCGTGGACTCCTGCGCGGCGAGGCGGACCGTCACCGGTCGGCCTCGACCTCGAGCACGACCTGCAGCGCCTCCTGCGGGCGCTCGTCGAGCATGCGGAACGCCTCACCGGCCTCGCTCAGCGGCACCGTGTGCGAGATGAGGGAGGTCACGTCCAGCCGACCCTCGACGGCGAGCCGGATCGCGGTCGTCTGCAGGCGGTACTCGTTCCAGCGGTGGTCGAGCGCCGGCGCGACGCCGGAGATCTGGGAGGCGATGACCGCGACCCGGTTGTGGTGGAACTCCTCGCCCAGCCGCAGGCCCTTGCCGTCGCCCTGCATGAAGCCCGCGACGCAGACCCGGGAGCTGTAGGCCACCGCGCGGATCGCCTCGTGCAGCGCGCGGTAGTTGCCGGTCACCTCCAGGCAGACGTCCGCCCCCCGCCCGCCCGTCATGGTGCGGATCTGCTCGGCCACGCCGCCCTCGGAGGCGTCGAGCACGTGGTGGGCGCCCAGCCGCGTCGCCAGCTCCCGCCGCGAGGCGATGCCGTCGACCGCGATGACCGTGGCACCGTTCAGACGGGCGAGCTGCGCCACCAGCTGACCGGGCACGCCGAGCCCGAAGACGGCGACGGTCTCCCCGACGTGGATGTCCGCGTCCAGGATGACGTTCAGCGCGATCGCGCCGATCTGGCTGAAGATGCCGATCCGGGGGTCCGCCCCGGCGGGCAGCACCCGGGCGGCGGCCCGCGCCTCCTGCTGGATCGTCTCGGTGCGGTGTCCCCAGGTGCCCCAGATCCGGTCGCCCACGTGCACCGACTGCACCGTCGGTCCGATCTCGACGACCTCGCCGACCTCCTCGTAGCCCCAGCCGTCGACCGGGTACTCGAAGGAGGTGGCCCCGTCCACGAAGAGGCGGTCGTCCTCGTCCCACTTCTTGTTCAGATAGGGGTTGCTGCCCCGGTAGGCCGTGAGCTCGGTGCCGGCGGAGATGCCGGAGAACAGGGTGCGGATCCGCACCTCGGAATCGCCGAGCGCACGACTGGACTCGGCGACCACCTCGGCGGTGCGGGGTGCGGTGAAGCTGACCATGGATCCCATGACTGATTCCTTCTCGATTCGATGCGGGAGATGAGGGGCGCCGCAGCGCCCACGAGGGGAGGGGCCGTCAGCCCTTGACGGCGCCGGAGATGAACCCCTGGGCGACCTGGCGCTGCATCACGAGGAACACCGCCACCACCGGCACCATCGTGATGATGCAGGCGGCCGCGAGCGGGCCGATGTCGACCTGGCGGCCGCTGATGAAGGTGAACAGCCCCGTCGTCAGCGGGCGCAGCTCGCCGCCGGGCAGATAGAGCACCGGCACCAGGAAGTTGTTCCAGGTCTGGATGAACGAGAAGACCCCGAGGGCCGAGATCCCGGACCGCACCAGCGGCAGCATCACCCGCCAGAAGATCTGCCACTCGCTCGCCCCGTCGACGCGCGCGGACTGCTCCAGCTCGACCGGCAGGTCCAGGAAGAAGGCCCGCATGAAGAACACGCCGAACGGCAGCCCCGTCACGGTGAGGACCAGGTCCACGCCGACGAGGGTGTCGAGCAGGCCCATGCTGCGCAGCTGGAAGTACAGCGGGATCATGAAGGCGAAGAACGGCACCAGCAGGCCGAGGATCACCGTGTAGAACATCACGCTGCGGCCCGGGAAGGGCAGGCGCGCGAAGGCGTAGCCGCCCATCGTCGACAGCACCAGGATCAGCGCCGTCGACGGCACCGACAGCAGGATGCTGTTCAGCACGTAGTCGCTGAACTGGCCGCCGATCCACGCCTTGGAGAAGTTCTCCAGCGAGAACGACGAGAACAGCCCGAACGGGTTCACCCGCACGTCCTGCGTCGTCTTCAGCGACGTCGACACGATCAGGACCACCGGGCCCAGCCAGAGCAGCGACAGCGCGAGCAGCACCACGTGCTGCAGCGCGAGCCCGGCTCGACGACGCACCGGTGCGCGCCTCGGCGGCTCGGCGGCGGTCGTGCGGGCGAGATCGAACTGCGAGGCCTCCGCAGCGACCACGGCGCTGCGCTCCGTCACACCGGTCACGACCCCATCCCCTCGATCGACAGCCGTCGCTGCAGCCGGTTCAGCAGCACTGCGCAGGGGATCGACAGGGCGGTGATCAGCAGCGCGATCGCCGTGCCGTAGCTGATCCGGTTCAGCTGGAACGCGTTGGTGAACGCGTAGGTGCCGAGCACGTTGCTGGCGTTCGCCGGACCCGCCTGGGTCATGATGAAGATGATGTCGAAGACGGAGAATCCGCCGACCAGGGTCACCGTCGTCACCATGATGAAGACCGGCATGATCTGCGGCACGACGACGTGCTGGACGCGCTGCAGGGCGTTCGCCCGGTCCAGGCGCGCGGCGTCGATCAGCTCCTGATCCACGTTCTGCAGCGCGGACAGGAAGATCACCATCACGAAGCCGCACGCCCCCCAGATCGCGGTGACCAGCACCGCGATCAGGGCGGTGTCCGGCTGACCCAGCCAGCCGGTCGCGAGGCCGCCGAGGCCGATCGCGCGCAGGCCCACGTTGAGCCAGCCGTCGATCGGGTCGTAGATCCAGCCCCAGGTGATGCCGATCGCGACCCCGGGCATCACGTAGGGGAAGAACAGGGCGAGCCGGTAGAAGCGGCTGCCGCGGCGCGCGGTCCAGAGCAGCAGTGCGAAGGCGAGGCCCAGGATCAGCGGCGCGGCGGTGCCGAGCACGATCCAGATCAGGTTGTTGCCGAGCGCGTGCCAGACCTCGGGGTCGCTGAACAGCTCGACGAAGTTGCCGAGCCCGACGAACGCCGGCGTCGCGGAGATGCCGTCGTAGTCGATCAGCGAGTAGTAGACGCTCGACAGCAGCGGCACCACGAAGAAGACGACGGTCAGGACCATCAGCGGTGCGACCAGGATCAGGCCGAGGCGGGCCTGCGCCCGCCTCGTGACCTTCGGGCTGGTCGAGGACGGCCGACGCCGCGTCCGGCGCGCGGGCTTCAGCAGCGGCGCTGCTGCGGTGGCGGCCACCCCTACTTCGACTTCTCGGCCGCGGCCTGCAGGCTCGCGGCGACCTGGTCCGGCGTCTTCGTCCCGCCGACGATGCCCTGCATGCCGTCCCACATGGCCTTGTTGAACACGTCGGTCGCGGAGACGTCGATGTTCGCCCCGGTGCCCGCCCCGGTCTCCGCGTAGGAGGCGGTGTCCTCGACGACCTGCTGGAAGAGCGGGTCGTCGCTGGTCCCGCCCTCGACCGGGTGCGCCGGGATCAGGTATCGCTGCAGCTCCCACTCGCCGTGCGAGTCGCCCGCGAGGTAGTCCATCAGCTTGAGCGCGGCGGCCGTGTTCTTCGAGGACGACGACATGAAGGTGCCCGCCCCGAGCCCGGTCGTCGCGACCGCATCACCCGACGGGGCGGGGAAGTTCACGAAGCCGACGTCGAACTTCACCGCGTCCTTCAGCGTCTGGATCAGCCAGGTGCCGGTCGGGTTCATCGCCGCGCGCCCGGAGTAGAACAGGGCGTTGCTGTTGTCGTAGGTGATCCCGTTCGGCGACGGGGGCAGCCAGCCCGCCTTCTGGAAGCCCGCCCAGGTGGACAGCGCCGACTTCACCCCGTCCGAGTCCCAGCTCGAATCACCGGCGATGAGCTCGCCCATGGCGCTCGCGCCGACCTGGCTGGCGAGGGCCATCGACAGCATGTGGCCGCCCTCCCACCCCTCCTTGTTGCCCGCTGCGAAGGGGATCTTGCCCTCGGCCTCGATCTTCTTCGCCGCCGTCTCGAGCGCGGCCATGGTGGTCGGCGCCTCCAGCCCGTACTGCTCGAAGAGGTCCTTGTTGTAGTAGAGCCCGACCTGCTCGATCTGGTCGGGGATGCCGTAGAACTTGCCGTCGAACGTCACGGCGGGCTTGGCCCAGTCGTAGATGCCCCAGTCGGCGGTCTTCACGTGATCCGTCAGGTCGTACAGGAGGCCAGCCTTCGCGAGCACGCCCGCGAACCCGGGACCGGTGTCGTAGCCGAAGACGTCGGGCCCCTTGCCGGAGCGGAGTCGTGTCTGCACCAGCGTGCGCGCGCTGCTGTTCGGCACGACCTGCAGGTCGACGGTGATGCCCGATTCGCGCTCGAACGTCTTCATGTTGGCCTTGATGCCGGCCAGCTGCTCCGGCGTGTCGGGCTGCCCGATCAGGTAGCTGACGCTCTTCCCGTCCCCGGATGCGCTCGACGCCGTCGGAGCGCCGCCGGTGCAGCCCGCGAGGGCCACGGCGACCGCTGCTGCCCCGGCAGCGGCCAAGAACTGAGACCTCTTCACTTCGACTCCTTCGTCGTTGCTGTGAGCCGGTCGTGCAGGCGTGAGAGGCGCTCGCCGACCGGTGAACACTGACGCTAGTACAAGATTCAAAACCTGCACAAGGATCAGGTTTCGGCGCGTCGTCCGGCACCAAACCTGAACCATTACCAAGGTCCGGACGGCCCGCGGCTATGGTGGCGGCGTGGCTGACCGAGGCCCCTACGCGAAGGGGCGCGAGCGACGACGCTCGATCCTGCGCAGCACGCTCGAGGTCTTCTCCGCCCTCGGCTCCCGCGGCGCTTCGATGTCCGCGATCGCCCGGCACGTCGGCGTGAGCCCCGCACTGCTGCAGTACTACTTCTCGTCCCGGGAAGACCTTCTGCAGCACGTCATCACCACCTGGGACGAGGACAACGCCGAACGCGGTGAGGGGCTCACCCACTTCGCGGACTGGTTGCGCGGCATCCGGCACAACACGCAGATCCCCGGCCTGATCCACCTGTACATGACCGCGGTCGTGGAAGCCATCGATCCCGACCATCCGCATCGCGGCTTCTACAGCGACCGGTACCGGGGCCTGACTCCGGAGATCGTCGAGGAGATCCGGAACCAGCAGGCGAGCGGCGGCGTCGATCCGGACGCGGACCCCGAGCGCATCGCGCGGATCCTGCTCGCCACCATCGAGGGGCTGCAGATCCGCTGGCTGCACGAACCCGACTTCGACATGGCCGCCGAGTTCCTGTTCACCCTGAACCAGTTCGGCATCTCACCCCCGGAGCTGCGGGGCGGCGACCTGGAGCGCTTCCTGCGCGAGGCGGATCGGACCGCCTCGTCCGAGGACCGACAGACCGAGGGCCTGCGCCTCGTGGATCTCTGACCGGGCCCTCGCTTCCCCGCGGTCGCGCTCGGCGCACCCCCGGACGTGGAGCGAGGTGCGCTGGCGTCGTGCCGCCGACCGGGGGCGCCGCGCGCCGCCGCCGAGAGCGGCCCTCGCACTCCGGATCAGTCGCCGACCGCCTCCATCACGTCGCTCGAGTCGGAGGCCGTCGAGAGGGCGAGGTCCCGGTGGAGGGGGGAGCGCAGGCCCGCCACGGGGCGCGCGTCCTCGACCTCGGCGGGCGGGTAGGTCGCGACCGCCGACTTGACCGGCGGTACGGGCGGGGCGGCGACGCTGCCGACGGGAAGGCCCTTCATCGGCGCCGCCACCGGCCTCGCGTTCGGGCAGCACTGCTCGACGCCGCGCTGCACCCGCCTGCGCGCCAGCACCAGCCAGCCGCGCACGGTGCTCTCGGAGGCGCCGAGCCGCTCCGCGATCTGCCGATAGCTCAGCTCGTCCACCTCGCGCAGCAGCCACGCCCGCGCCTGCATCCGGGGCATGTCCTGCAGCGCGGTGCGCACGCCGTCCTGCAGGTCGAACCGCTCCACCCCGTGGTCCGGGCCGGCGACCCACGCCGACTCCTCCGCCAGCTCGTGCTCCTGCCGGCGCAGCACGACCAGGGTGAGGGCGCGGCGGTCCGTGATCTGCAGCAGCCAGGGGCGGATCCGCGCGGGGTCCCGCAGGGTGGCCAGGCTCTGCCAGGCCTTCAACGCCGTGTCCTGCACGACGTCCTCCGCGTCGGCGGCGTTCTGCGTGCGCCGCATCGCCGTGCGCGTCATGACGTCGCGGTGCCGCCGCAGCAGCTCGGCGAAGGCCCGCTCCTCGCCCCGCTGTGCCCGTCCGGCGAGCACGACGTCGTCGACCTCGCTGAGAACCGGTACCACCTGCGCCGCCTGCACGATCGAAGACTGTGACATGTCACCGCACGCGGTTCCTGACCGGAGGCCGGTGACGCGCTGCATTCGGAACCGATGCCGCCTCGGAGGGGGTCGAGAGCGCCGAAGCCGCCGAGCGCGCGACCCTCAGCGTATGAGCGGTGCGCGAGTCACCAGCGGCCGGACTCCAGGAACTGCTCGATCCGCCGCGTGTGGGGCTGCAGGTCGAGGCCGTTCGCCGCCGTCCAGCCGTCGTCGTAGTAGGTCTGCGCGTAGCGGGAGCCGCTGTCGCAGATCAGCGTGACGACGCTGCCCGTGCGACCCTCGGCCAGCATCTCGGCGATGATCTGGAACGCCCCGACGAGGTTCGTGCCGGTGGACCCGCCGGCCCAGTGCTGCGTGCGCGCGAGCAGCAGGCGGGAGGCCGCGATCGACGCGGCGTCGGGCACCGCGAACATGCGGTCGATCACCGCGGGCACGAACGACTGCTCGACGCGGGGCCGCCCGATGCCCTCGATCAGCGAGGTCGAGGTGGCCACGGCCGTCGGGTCGCCGCTGCTCCACGCCGGGAACAGCGCGGACCCCTCCGGGTCCACGACCGCCAGCCGGGTGTCGACGCGGGAGTAGCGCGCGTACCGGCCGAAGGTGGCGGCGGTGCCGCCCGTGCCCGCGCCGACCACGATCCAGGCGGGAACCGGGTGCCGCTCGAGCGCCAGCTGCCGGAACACGCTCTCGGCGATGTTGTTGTTGCCGCGCCAGTCGGTGGCGCGCTCGGCCAGCGCGAACTGGTCCAGGAAGTAGGCGTCGTCCTGCGCGCCCAGCACCGCCGCCTCCCGGGACGCGAGGGCGGGGTCGTCCACGACGTGGCACCGGCCGCCGTAGAACTCGATCAGGCGGATCTTCTCCGGGCTCGTCGATCGCGGCAGCACCGTCACGAACGGCAGGCCGAGCATGCGGGCGAAGTAGGCCTCCGACACCGCGGTGGAGCCGCTGGAGGCCTCGACCAGCGTGGTGCGCGGGCCGATGGCGCCGTTCACCAGGCCGTAGAGCAGCAGCGAGCGCGCCAGCCGGTGCTTCAGCGAGCCGGTCGGGTGCACCGACTCGTCCTTCAGGTACAGGTCGACACCCCACGACCCGGGCAGCGGGAACACGTGCAGGTGCGTGTCCGCGCTGCGGTTCGCGTCCGCCTCGAGCAGGCGCACGGCCTCGGCGACCCAGGCGCGGGCCGCCTCCGGCGAGGCGTCCGAGGGCGCGCGGACCTCGCGGGCAGGGGTCTCGACCGTCTGCGGCACCGGCACGCTGCGCTCCTCCTGCGGCCTCCCGGTCGCTCCGGTCGGAGGGGGCGGGACGCGGCCGTCGCGATCGGACGCTACCGGTCCGCTCGATCGCGCGCCGACGGTCGGGGCGGGCTCAGCTGACGTGCACGGCGGGTCGGCGGCGCAGGTCGGGCTCGGTCTCCCGCAGCACCTCCCGCGTCACGGGCGCCACCTCGCCCTCGCCGGAGACGAGGAAGCGGGCCATGTTCGAGATCGGGTTCCCCTCGGTCCACTCGAAGTAGACGTGCGGCACGACGCCGGTCAGGTTGCGGATCTGCAGCAGCACCGCCGCGATCGTGTTGGGGACGTTGCCGCTCGTGACCTCGAGCACCCGGAAGCCGTGCTTGACCACGCCGTGCACCACCAGGTCCTCCTCGAAGTCGGACGAGTCCGACTTCTCGACCTCCAGGAACATGATCGAGACCCGGCCGGGGATGTGGCTGTCGTGCCGCTCCTCGCGGGCCTTGTCGCGGTACTCGGCCTCGTCGCCGGCGTCCGGCTCGTTCGCCACCAGGTGCACCTCGCCGAAGTCCTCCGCCTCCTGCAGGAACTGCAGCGCGGTGCGGTCGAAGGTGATGCTGGTGGCGCGGACCTCGAACGACCGCCGCAGCCGCGAGACCAGCGACACGACCAGGATCCCGAGGATGAAGAGCGCGCCGATCTTGATGCCGTCGGGCCGCTCGATCACGTTGACCACCGTGGTGCAGACGAAGACCAGCGCGATCGCGCCGAAGCCGATCGTGCGCTTGCGCTGCTGCTTGCGACGGGCCGAGAGGGTGACGGCGACGGACGCGGAGGTGATGAGCACGAGCACCCCGGTGGCGTAGGCGCCGCCCTGCGCGTCGACGTCCGCGTCGAACGCCACCGTGATCCCGATCGCGATGACCGTGAACACGATGACGAGGGGCCGCACCGCCCGCGCCCAGGTGGGCGCCATGCCGTATCGGGGCAGGTAGCGGGGGACGATGTTCAGCAGGCCCGCCATCGCGGAGGCGCCCGCGAACCAGAGGATCGCGATCGTCGACACGTCATAGGCGGTGCCGACCACCGGCCCCAGGTACTCGTGCGCCAGGTAGGCCAGGGCGCGGCCGTTGGCCTCGCCGCCGGGCTGGAACTCGCGCTGCCGGATCAGCAGCGTCGTGGTCAGGCTGGAGGTGAGCAGGAAGACGCTCATCGTCACGGCGGCGGTGGTCAGCAGGCGCTTGGCGCCGCGGATGCGCCGTTCGGGGCGCTCCGTCTCCGCCGGGTCGCCGTGGATCTGCGGGATCACGGTCACGCCCGTCTCGAAGCCCGAGAGGCCGAGCGCCAGCTTGGGGAAGACGATCAGCGCCAGCGCGACGACCAGCAGCGGGTTGCCGCCGTTCTGCCGCAGCAGCGCGGAGCCCCAGTCGCTGAACACCGACGGGTTCTCGAAGACGTGCACGAAGGCGGCCCCGATGACGACCGCGTTGAGCGCCAGGTAGACCGCGACCAGCACGACGGCGATGCCGATCGCCTCGCGGAAGCCGCGCAGGAAGACCGCGCCGAGCAGCACGACGAGCAGCAGCGTGATCGGCAGCTGGGCGCCGCCGAGGGCCTGCGGCACGAACGGGTTCTCGATCACGTGCGCGGCCGCGTCCGCCGCCGAGAGCGTGATGGTGATGATGAAGTCGGTCGCGGCGAAGCCCAGCAGCGCGAGCACGAAGAGCTTGCCGCCCCACCAGGGCAGCAGCCGCTCCAGCATCGCGATGGAGCCCTCGCCCCGGAAGCTCTCGCTGGCGACCCTCCGGTACACCGGCAGCGCGCCGAGCAGCGTCAGGGCGATCAGCACCAGCGTGGCGATGGGGGAGACGAAGCCGGCCGCGAGGGCCGCGATGGCGGGCTGGTAGCCGAGCGTGGAGAAGTAGTCGACGCCCGTCAGGCACATGACCCGCAGCCAGGAGTGGGTCTGCGCGGGCCGGCCGTGCGGGCCCTGGTGGCTGCCGGCCTCGTCCGCGCCCGCCAGCGCCCACCGGGCGAGCCGACCGCGGTGCCGGGTCGGTCGCGCGCACGCGTCGGGGACGCCGTGCTGGTCGGGCAGCCCCTGCTCCCCGCCCGGCCAGGCGGCGGCGTCGATGCCCTCCGCCGCGGCGGACGCTGAGCGAGTGGTCGCCTGCTCCTCGGTCATCGGATCCCGTCCATCT
>JAKONM010000071.1 GCA_022701925.1 Microbacteriaceae bacterium | reverse complement strand
TCGCCGGAGGCGCCGCCCGCGACGGCCAGGCCTCCGGCCAGCACCACCGCGCCGCCGATCGCGCCGACGGCCGTGCCGACCGCGGCGGCGACGCTGCGCGACAGGTCGGTGCGCCACCGCACCAGGTCCGAGGCGCAGAGCGTCAGCACGAGGCCGACCGCCAGCCCGGCCGCCGCGGCCGCGCCGCCACCGGAGGGCGAAGCGGCCCCCGGCGAGCCCGTCGGCGCGAGCAGCAGCACCAGCAGCAGGGTGCCCACCACGCCCGCGGCGCCCAGCAGCTGCGCCAGCACCGCCGTCGCCCGGATCGGCAGGGCCGCGACGGCCACCGCGACGACGCCGGCGACCACGGCGGCGACGAGGCCCGCGGTCGTCGCCGAATCGCCGAGCGCTCCGGTCCTGGCCGTCCAGGAGCCCGCGGTGCGCGCGACGGCGAAGAGCACGGCGGCAGCCGTCGCGACCCGGGCGAGCAGCAGCACCGCCGCCCAGGCGGTGCCCGCCCCGGCGCCGAACGCGCCCCGCTCCTCCGATGCCTCCTGCGGCGCGTCGGCCGCCCACGCCGCGGAGCGCAGCACCGCGGGCAGCAGCACGACCAGCCCGACGAGCAGCAGCACCGCGGCGGCGGGTCCGGCGCCCGCGGCGGCGAGCCCGTAGGCGACGAGCAGGAGGACGGGCGACGCGAAGGCGCCGACCCAGCGGCCGGCGAGCGCTGGGCCGCCGCTGCCCGTCGGCGCGTCCGGGATCAGGGGCAGCTGCAGGATCGCCGTCCTGACCCGCTCGATCAGCAGCGGCGCCGTGCGCGGCCGCGGCTCGGCGATCGGCAGGTCGATCGCGCCCGTGGTCGCCGCGCTCACCCGGGGGTGCTCCGCGGTGTCCGGGGCCGTCGCCGGCGCGGCGTCGTCGATGCCCTCGTCGTCCGCGGCGTCGTCGCCGTCGATGACGATCGGCTCGTGCTCGGGCGGCTCGAGCTCGGCCGGCGCCGGCGCTCTGCGGCGACCCGCGCGCCGGATGCGGCCGGTCGGCTGCTCCGGCGCCGGGGCGGCCGCCGGCGCCTGCTCGACGGGCGGCGGCGGCGCGTCGCGCTGCACGGGCATGGCGACGGTGGGGGCGTCGGGCGCCGCCCCGCCGGGCATCGGCTCATCGTCGTCGTCCCAGGGGGTGCGGGGCCGGCCGATGGACCGGAGGGACCGCTCCCAGTCGGAGTACAGGCGCTCCGGCACCTCCAGCTGCCCGGTGCCGCTGAGCGCCGCGTCGATCGGCAGCCCCTCGATCCCGCCGCCGTGACGCGGGCGCGCCGCGCCCTGCAGGTCGCCGGAGTCGGTGAGCATCTCGTGCAGCAGCGCCGCGGTCGCTTCGGGCAGGTCGACGGGGCCGGTGGGCTGCACGCGGTCGAAGGGCGAGGCGGGCGGCCCCGGCTCGTCGAGCGACGGGGGCAGGTAGCCGCTGCGCCGCCGCACGGGCTCGTCGGCGGGCAGCGGGACCGGCAGCCCTCGGGGCGTCGCCGGGGCGTCCTGCCGCGGCGCCTCGCCGTCGGCCCACGAGAGCACGTCGGCGACCCGGCGGCCCTGGCGCTCGAAGGCCGTCGGGGGCTGGTCGACGGGCGGCGGCGGACCGAACGGCTCGGCGGGCTCGGCGGCGCGGCGTCCCTGCGCCCGCACCTGCGGCGGCGAGTACGGCTCCTCCTCGTCGACCTCGTCGACCTCGTCGTCGTCGACTGCGGACGGAACCGGAGCCGCGGGCGGCTGCGGGCGGAGCGGCTCGACCGGCTGCGCCGATGCCGCAGGCCGCGGGGGATCGACGGGAGGGGCTGGGGGGGCTGGGAGCCGCGCGTCCGCGGGCGGGGTCGAACGGAGCTCCTGCTGCCGGTCGCGCCGCGTCGTCGCGGGACCTGCGCCGGCGGGCGCCGCAGGAGGCTGCGGCGGCTGCGCGCGGGTGCGGGCGGTGATGACGGGGACGGCGCCGGTGGCGTAGCGCTGCAGCTCGGCGGCGATGGCCTCGGCGAGCTCGTCGTCGTCGTGCACCTCGTCGGCGGGGCCGGGTCCTCGCCGGTCGTCCGCCATGGGGCTCATGGTAGCCAGCAGCCGCGACGCCCCTCCCCGGCCGGGACGCGTGTCGGGCCCCCGCCCCGCCCGCACGACCGCTCCGCAGGGCCGCGCATCCGAGCGCGTCCAGCGCGAGGAAGCGGTACAGATCCGGATCCGCGCGCGGATCTGGATCCATGAACGCCGTGGGCCCTGCCGGGTTCGAACCGACGACGTCCACGGTGTAAACGTGGCGCTCTACCAACTGAGCTAAGGGCCCGGAGGGGCGAGGGTACCGCCGCCCCGGAACGGGCTGAGGGCGGGTCCGCGCCCGCCGGACGCGGAGCCGCCGCGGACTAGACTCGCCGCTCGATCCCGCTCGCCGGAAACCCGTGCGTCACACCGCGACAGAGCGGGGTGCGGGCAGGGATCCTCCTGACGAGGAAGTGAGACCCGGGTGGCGGTCAACGATCAGAATCCCTACCTCTCCGGCACGCTCGACCGCGATCCGGGCGAGACGGCGGAGTGGGTCGAGTCGCTCGACACCCTGGTGTCGCAGGCGGGGCACGAGCGGGCGCGGGAGATCATGCTCAGCCTGCTCAGCCGCTCCCAGGAGCTGCAGCTGGGCATCCCGATGGTGCCGACGACGGACTACGTCAACACCATCGCGCCCGAGGACGAGCCCGACTTCCCCGGCGACGAGGAGATCGAGCGCCGCTACCGGGCGTGGATCCGCTGGAACGCGGCCATCACGGTGCACCGCGCGCAGCGGCCGGGCATCGGGGTCGGCGGCCACATCTCGACGTACGCCTCGTCCGCGGCGCTGTACGAGGTCGGCTACAACCACTTCTTCCGGGGGCCGGACTTCCCGGGCGGCGGCGACCAGGTCTTCTTCCAGGGCCACGCCTCCCCCGGCATGTACGCCCGCGCGTTCCTCGAGGGCCGGCTGTCCGAGCAGGACCTCGACGGCTTCCGCCAGGAGAAGTCGCACGCGCCGCACGCGCTGTCGTCCTACCCGCACCCGAGGCTGATGCCGGAGTTCTGGCAGTTCCCGACCGTGTCGATGGGCATCGGCCCGATCAACGCGATCTACCAGGCGCAGGTCGCGAAGTACCTGACCAACCGCGGCCTGAAGGACGCGTCCGAGAGCCACGTGTGGGCGTTCCTCGGCGACGGCGAGATGGACGAGGTCGAGAGCCGCGGCCAGCTGCAGGTGGCGGCGAACGAGGGCCTCGACAACCTCACGTTCGTCATCAACTGCAACCTGCAGCGCCTCGACGGCCCGGTTCGCGGCAACGGCAAGATCATCCAGGAGCTGGAGACCTTCTTCCGCGGCGCCGGCTGGAACGTGATCAAGGTCATCTGGGGCCGCGAGTGGGACGACCTGCTGGCGCGCGACACCGAGGGCGCGCTGCGCTCCGTGATGATGCAGACGCCGGACGGCGACTACCAGACCTACAAGACCGAGAACGGCGCCTACGTGCGCGAGAACTTCTTCGGCCGCGACCCGCGGGCGCTGAAGCTGGTGGAGGGCTACACCGACGAGCAGGTCTGGAACCTGAAGCGCGGCGGCCACGACTACAAGAAGGTCTACGCGGCCTACCAGGCGGCGATGGAGCACAAGGGCCAGCCGACCGTCATCCTGGCGAAGACGATCAAGGGCTACGGCCTGGGGCCGAGCTTCGCGGGCCGCAACGCGACCCACCAGATGAAGAAGCTGACGCTCGACAACCTGAAGCAGTTCCGTGACGACCAGAACATCCCGATCACGGACGCGCAGCTGGAGGAGAACCCCTACCTGCCGCCGTACTACCACCCGGGTCAGGACGACGAGGCGATCCAGTACCTGCAGGAGCGCCGCCGCGCGCTGGGCGGCTACGTGCCGCAGCGGCGCGTCGACCACGCGAAGGTCAACCTGCCGGACGCCAAGGCCTACCAGGTCGTGAAGAAGGGCTCGGGCACGCAGCAGGTCGCGACGACGATGGCGTTCGTCCGGCTGCTGAAGGACCTGGTGCGCTCGAAGGACTTCGGCGCCCGCGTCGTGCCGATCATCCCGGACGAGGCGCGCACCTTCGGCATCGACGCCTTCTTCCCGACGGCGAAGATCTACAACCCGCGCGGACAGCACTACACCTCGGTGGACCGCGAGCTGCTGCTGGCCTACAAGGAGAGCCCGCAGGGCCAGATCCTGCACGTGGGCATCAACGAGGCCGGCGCGCTCGCCGCCTTCACCGCCACCGCCACGTCGTACGCGACGCACGGCGAGCCGCTGATCCCCGTGTACGTCTTCTACTCGATGTTCGGGTTCCAGCGCACCGGCGACGCCATCTGGGCGGCGGCGGACCAGATGAGCCGCGGGTTCATGATCGGCGCCACCGCCGGCCGCACGACGCTGACCGGCGAGGGCCTGCAGCACGCGGACGGCCACTCGCTGACGCTGGCGGAGACCAACCCGGCCGTCGTCAGCTACGACCCGGCCTTCGGCTACGAGATCGGCCACATCGTGGCGGACGGCCTGGACCGCATGTACGGCGGCACCCACCCGGACCCGAACGTCGTCTACTACCTGACCGTCTACAACGAGCCGATGGCGCAGCCCGCCGAACCGGCGGACCTGGACGTCGAGGGCGTGAAGCGGGGCATCTACCTGCTGAAGCGCGGCGAGGGCAACGGCCCCCGGGTGCAGCTGCTGGCCTCGGGCGTCGGGGTCCCGTGGGTGCTCGAGGCGCAGGAGCTGCTGGCGAAGGACTGGAACGTGGCGGCCGATGTCTGGAGCGTCACGTCCTGGACCGAGCTGCGCCGCGACGGCCTGAAGGCCGAGCACGAGGCGTTCCTCGACCCCTCGGCCGACCGGCGCACCCCCTACGTCACCGAGAAGCTGCAGGGCACCGAGGGGCCGGTCGTCGCCGTCAGCGACTACGCGCACAGCGTGCCGGACCAGATCCGGCAGTTCGTGCCCCGCACCTACGCGACGCTCGGCGCGGACGGCTTCGGCTTCTCCGACACCCGCGCCGCGGCGCGCCGCTTCTTCCACATCGACGGCCCGTCGGTCGTGGTGCGGGCGCTGGAGGCGCTGGCCGACGAGGGCAAGGTGGACCCGTACGCCGCCGCGCAGGCGGTCGACCGCTACTCGCTGCACGACGTCGCCGCCGGCACGTCGGGGGCGGTCGGCGGCGACGCCTGACCCGAGCAGCGCGATGGCGCGGACGAAGCAGGAGACTCTGGCGTGGCTGCGCCAGATCGCCGGTGAGCTGGCCACCGCGACCCTGAAGCGGCTCGAGGACACCCTGCCGTGGTACCGCGAGATGCCTCCGGGGCGGCGCAGCAGCGTCGCCCTGGTGGCGCAGGCGGGCATCCGCTCGTTCATCAGCTGGTACGAGGACCCGGCCTCCACGCCGTGGATCGCCGCGGACGTCTTCGGCGCCGCACCGCGGGAGCTGCTGCGGTCGGTGAGCCTGCAGCAGACCCTGCAGCTGATCCGCGCGACCGTCGAGGTGGTGGAGGAGCGCATCGCCAGCTCCACCGACCAGGGGCTGCGCGAGCCGATCCTGCTGTACTCCCGCGAGATCGCCTTCGCGGCGGCCGACGTCTACGCGCGCGCCGCCGAGGCGCGGGGTCTGTGGGACGCGCGCCTGGAGGCGCTGGTCGTCGACTCGATCCTGTCGGGCGAGGCGGACGACGCCCTGCCCAGCCGCATCGCCGCGCTCGGCTGGCACGGCCACGGCGAGGTCGCGGTGCTGGTCGGCACCACGCCGCGCCTGCTCGACGTCGACCACGTGCGGCGCACCGCTCGGCACCTGGCCTCCGACGTGCTGATCGGGGTGCAGGGCAACCGCCTGGTGCTGGTGATCGGGCGCGCGGAGCCGATGCCGGGGACGCCCGAGCGGACCGAGCCGGACCCCGCTCCCCCGGTCTCGTTCCTGGACATCGCCGCGGGGCTGGAGGAGGCGTTCGGGCAGGGACCGGTCGTGCTGGGCGACACGGTGCCCGACCTGGTCGCCGCCAGCCGCAGCGCCCGGGCCGCGCTGGCCGGATTCGCGGTGGCCCGCGCGGTGCGGCACGCGCCCCGCCCCGTCGCGGCGGACGACCTGCTGCCCGAGCGGGCCTTCGCCGGCGACCCGCTGGCCAGGGCCACGCTGGTCGAGCGCATCCACCGCCCGCTCAAGGAGCACA
>JAKONM010000043.1 GCA_022701925.1 Microbacteriaceae bacterium | reverse complement strand
CGGCGGCGACTTCGGCGGGGGCGGCGGAGGCGGCGACTTCTAGGACCGCGGATCCCGCCCGGACCCGCACGGCACGACCCTTTTCAACCCACAGGAAGGAACCGACAGATGGTGAAGCAGTCGATCTTCGGCCGAATCTCGACCCTGGTCCGCGCGAACGTCAACTCGCTGATCGACCAGGCGGAGGACCCCGAGAAGATGCTGGACCAGCTGGTCCGGGACTACACGAACAGCATCGCGGAGGCGGAGGACGCCGTCGCTGTGACCATCGGCAACCTGCGCATGCTCGAGCAGGACCACCGTGAGGACGTCGACGCGGCGAACGACTGGGGCCGCAAGGCGCTGGCCGCGAGCGCCAAGGGCGACCAGCTGCGGCAGTCCGGCAACACGACCGACGCCGACAAGTTCGACAACCTGGCCAAGATCGCCATCGGCAAGCAGATGCAGAGCGAGAGCGAGGCGAAGGCCGCCGAGCCGACGATCGCCAGCCAGACCGAGACCGTCGAGAAGCTGAAGCAGGGCCTCGACGGCATGAAGCAGAAGCTCGACCAGCTGCGGTCGAAGCGCAACGAGCTGGTCGCCCGCCAGAAGACGGCCGCCGCGCAGTCGCAGGTGCTGGGCGCCATGAAGTCGATCGACATCCTGGACCCCACCAGCGAGCTGGGCCGCTACGACGAGAAGGTCCGCCGCGAGGAGGCGAAGGTGATGGGCCAGCAGGAGCTCGCCTCGTCCAGCCTCGACAAGCAGTTCGAGAGCCTGGAGGACCTCGGCAAGCAGACCGAGATCGAGGCGCGGCTCGCCGCGTTGAAGAACCCGGTCGAGCTGACCGCCACCCCGGTGCGCGACCAGCAGTAGCAGGGCTGTTCCTTCTCGGAGCCCCTGAGGCGCGACCGGCTCCGCCGGCCCCGCCACAGGGCCTGCGGCTCCGCTGCGCTGCGCCGCTGAGCACCCCGCGTGCGGCCGGGTGCTCAGCGGCGCGCACTAGCGTGCTGCGATGCTGAGGCTCCTGATCGTGTCGGTCGCCGTGGTGCTGATCGGGCGCATCGCGCTCCGGTCGTGGACCGACTCGCACCTCAATTGAGCGGGTCGTTCCCCCGGTTCATCAGGGAGTACCGCCACTTCGAGTGCTCGGCGTCCTCCTTCGGACCGCCCTGCGCGGCGTGCCGGTGCACGGAGCCGACGGCCTTCGACCCGTCGGTCGCCAGCCGCTCCTCCAGCTCCTTCGGCGTCATGTCGACGGCCTGCTGCCGGTCGGCTCAGACGTCGGCCAGGCCCTCGGGCGCGCGCATCACAGCTCCTCGTGCGTCGCGGGGTCGGCCCCCTCGTGCTTCCCGGCCAGGCCGGCCAGGTCGGTCATGTCGTCCGCGGTCAGGTCGATGCCGAACACGTCCAGGTTCGGCATCGACCACGCCAGCAGCAGCCGGCGCGGGCTCACGCCGTGGGCCTCGGCGATGCGCCGCACCTCCGGGTCGTCGGCGTCGCTCGAGTTCTTGCCGAGCGGCGACCACCCCTCGGTCAGGATGCCCCGTTCGGCGTTCGCCGCCCGCAGCGCGTCCTGCGGGAAGTACGGGTGCACCTCGATCTGGTTCAGCACCGGCGTCACCCCCGTGTCGCCGATGATGCGGTCCAGGTGGTCGGGCAGGAAGTTGCTGACGCCGATCATCCCGATCAAGCCGTCCTCCCGCGCCTCCACCAGCGCCCTCCACGCCTCCGCGTACAGGCCGCGGGAGGGGTTCGGCCAGTGGATCAGCACCAGGTCGAGGCGGTCGAGGCCGCAGCGGTTCAGGCTCTCCTCGACCGCCCAGCGCGCCAGGTCGTGGCGGTGGTACCGGCCGGGCAGCTTCGTCGTGAAGACCAGCCCGTCGCGCGGGGCACCCGACTCGCGCACCGCGCGGCCGACGGCGCCCTCGTTGTCGTAGTTGAAGGCGGAGTCGATCAGCCGGTAGCCGGCGTCGATCGCGGTGCGCACCGACGCGGTGCCGGCAGCGCCCCGCAGGTCGTAGGTGCCGAGGCCGATCGCGGGCACGCGGGCGCCGTCCTGGCCGTCGAGGAGGGGGATGTCGGGCATGCGGTCAGGCTGCCAGCCGCTCCTGAGCGGTTCACCGGGTGCGGCGACTCCGACCGCTGCGCTCAGCGCGGCGGGCCGGCGAGGGCTGCGGGCTCGGTCACCGGCAGACGGCAGACGAAGTCCTCGCAGACGTACGCCGCGCCGCCGCCGAGCGAGGAGCGGTCCGCGAACAGCTCGAACCCGGCCGCCGCGAACGCCGCCGCCGTCCCGTCGTCGACGACCGCCGTGACGGAGGAGGGCAGCGTGCGCGCGGCCCGCGCCAGCGGACCATGCGGCTCGGGCGTCACGACGACGACCTGCCGCACCGGCTCGAGCGCCTCCACCAGCCCGGCGAGCACGCCGCCCGAGCCGATCGGGCGGTCGACCGCGGCGCGCGCCAGCGGAGCGAGGGTCGCCGCCGCGGCGTCGGCGTAGGCGGTCTCGCCGGTCAGCAGGTGCAGCAGGCGGGCCGCGTGGGCGATCAGCGCCGCGCCGCCGGGAGCAGCGCCCTCCGACTCCTCCCCCGGGGCCGGCACGCCGAGGGCCGCCAGGGTCGGATCCCGCTGCGGCTCCACGAGCCGGCCGTCGACGAGCGCCCCGTCCACCAGGTCGCGCGCGGCCTCGGCCAGGTCCGGGCGCCCGGCCGCCAACGCGGCCTCCAGCAGCCCGACGGCGAGGCCGCCGCGATCCTCGAGGGTGGCGGCGGCGTCGGAGGCGCGCCCGTCCAGGCTGGCGCGCAGCAGTCGGCCGTCGCGGACGTGCCGCTGCAGCAGCACCTCCGCGGCTCCGACCGCGGCCGCGACCCACGTCGGCTCGCCGAACCGCTCGCCGGCGACCGCCAGCGCGCCGATCGCCAGCCCGTTCCAGCCCGTGAGCACCTTGCCGTCGACCGCGGGGGGCCGCTGCGACGCGCGTCCGGCCGCGTCCAGCGCGTAGTACCCGCCCTCGCTGCGGGCAGCCGTCCCGTCGGCCCCCACCACGTCGCTCTCGGAGTCCTGCGCGGATCCGAAGCCGCCGTCCGGCCGGGCGAGGACGCCGGTCAGGAACCCCGCGACGCCGGCCGCCGTGTCGTGGTCGCCCACCTCGGCGTACGCCCGCAGCAGCAGGGCGTTGTCGGTGAGCATGCGCTCCCAGTGCGGCTCGGACCAGTCGCGCCGGGTGGCGTAGCGGAAGAACCCGCCCTCCACCGGGTCGTGCAGCCCGGACCGACGCATGGCGGCGAGCGCCCGCTCGGCCAGTCCCGTCGCGGTCGCGCGGTCCGCCTGGGGCAGGGCGGAGCCCCGGCCGAGCGCCAGCAGCGCCAGCAGCAGCGGCGTGGTCGGGAACTTCGGTGCGCCGCCGAAGCCGCCGTGCACCCGGTCCTCGTACCCGGCCAGCTCGTGCACGACCCGCTGCAGGTCGGCCGGGTCCACGACGCCGGGCTCGCCCGCGCCGGCCGCCGCGAGCGCCTCCTGCAGCCCGGCGGCGGAGCGCTCCACCTCGTCGCGCCGGTCCGTCCACGCCTCCGTCACCGCCTCGAGCACCTGCGCGAAGGAGGGGTGGCCCTGCGCCGGCCGCGGCGGCGAGTAGGTGCCGGCGTGGAACACCCGGGCGGTCGGGGTCATGAACACGTTCAGCGGCCAGCCCAGGTTCGGGGTGAACGCCCCGGCGGCGGCCAGGCAGGCCGCGTCGACCTCCGGGTGCTCCTCGCGGTCGACCTTCACCGCGACGAACCCGTCGTTCAGCACCGCGGCCAGCGCCGGATCGGAGAAGCTCTCGCGCGCCATGACGTGGCACCAGTGGCAGGTGGCGTAGCCGACGGACACCAGGAGGGGCACGTCCCGCGCGGCCGCGGCGGCGAACGCCTCCGGCCCCCACGGGAACCAGTCGACCGGGTTGTCGGCGTGCGAGCGCAGGTAGGGGCTGATGGAGCCGCTCAGTCGATGCCCGCTCACGTCCTCGCCCTTCCACTCGGCCGCAGCACGCGTGCGGCCGACGTCCCGTCGAGGAGCGTCGGCCGCACCCGGTCCGTCAGGAGACGTTGCCGGTGTCGGCGTTCAGGTTCGGGCCCTCGTCGTCGCCGATTTCGATGACGCCGTCGTCCTGGCCGTCGGCCTGCAGGCCCGCGATCTCGCGATCCATGGCGGGTGCGACCTCCGCGTCCTCGTCCAGCGGGGTGGCGTCCGGCTTCGAGCCGAACTCGGGGCCGGGGCCCTGGGGGGTGCTGTTGCTCATGCCCGCAGTCTCCCGACCCAGCATGGGAGGGCGCCCGGTGCGGCGGGGACGACGAAGGCCCCGACCGTGCGGTCGGGGCCTTCGGCCGTGCTCAGCGGGTCAGGCCGCGGTGCGGCGGCGCACCGCGATGTAGATCAGCAGCACGACGATCGCGCCGATGATCGAGCCGATGATGCCGGCCGGGTTGATGGCGAAGAAGTCGCCGCCGTTGATCAGCGACCCGACGGCACCGGCGAGCAGCGAGCCCACGACGCCGAGGATCAGCGTCGGGACGATGCCCATGCTCTGCGTTCCGGGGACGACCGCACGAGCGATGAACCCGGCGATGAGTCCGATGATGAGGAAAATGATGATGCTCATGCGTTCCGTCCTTTCAAGACGACCCCAGAATCTCCAACCTTTCTGAAAGCACGCTGAGCACATCCGGCGCGCCTGCCCTCAGCCACCCGAACGCGGGGCGCCGCATCAGGCCGGGCCCGTGCGGGATCGGGCCGGTGGGAGACTGATCGGCCATGTCATCGCGCGCCGCCCCCGAGACCCTGCCGCCGGCGCCGCTGCCGGAGATCCGCTTCCCCGCCGAGCTGCCGGTCAGCCGCATGCGGGACGAGATCGCAGCGGCGGTCGCGGGGAACCAGGTCGTGATCGTCGCGGGCGAGACGGGCTCCGGCAAGACGACGCAGCTGCCCAAGATCTGCCTGACGCTCGGCCGCTCCTCGATCGCCCACACCCAGCCCCGCCGCATCGCCGCGCGCACGATCGCCGAGCGCATCGCCGACGAGCTCGAGGTGCCGCTCGGCGGCCTGGTCGGCTACAGCGTCCGCTTCACCGACACCTCCAGCGCCGCGACGCGGGTGCGGCTGATGACGGACGGCATCCTGCTGGCCGAGATCCGGCGCGACCGCGACCTGCGCCGCTACGACACGATCGTGCTCGACGAGGCGCACGAGCGCAGCCTCAACATCGACTTCCTGATCGGGTACCTGAAGCGGCTGCTTCCCCGCCGGCCGGACCTCAAGCTGATCGTCACCTCCGCCACCATCGACGTGGAGCGGTTCGCGGAGCACTTCGCCGACGCCGCGGGTCGGCCCGCGCCGGTGATCGAGGTGTCCGGCCGGACCTACCCGGTCGAGGTGCGCTACCGCCCGCTGGTCGTCGAGGACGGGGGCGACGACGGGGACGACCCCGATCCCGGCGGGTCCGAAGACCGCGACCTGGTCACCGGCATCGGCGAGGCGCTGGACGAGCTGGAGCGCGACCTGCCGGGCGGCGACGTGCTGGTCTTCCTGTCCGGGGAGAGCGAGATCCGCGACGTCGCCGACGCGCTGCGCGGCAAGTACGCCGGCCGGGCGGTGCCCCAGGAGGTGCTGCCGCTCTACGGCCGCCTGTCGGCCGCCGAGCAGCACCGGGTCTTCGAGCGGTCGTCGGTCGCCGGCGTGGCGCGCCGCATCGTGCTGGCGACCAACGTGGCCGAGACCAGCCTGACGGTGCCGGGCATCCGCGCCGTGGTGGACGGCGGCACGGCCCGCATCTCCCGCTACTCCGCCCGCGCCAAGGTGCAGCGGCTGCCGGTCGAGGCGGTGTCTCAGGCCTCCGCCGCCCAGCGGGCGGGCCGCGCGGGGCGCACCAGCGACGGCATCGCGATCCGGCTGTACGCCGAGGAGGACTTCGGCCGGCGGCCGGAGTTCACCGACCCCGAGATCCTCCGCACCAATTTGGCCGCGGTGATCCTGCAGATGCTGTCGCTGGGGCTCGGCGACGTCGCGGCGTTCCCCTTCCTGACCCCTCCCGACTCCCGCGGCGTGAAGGCGGGCCTCGACCTGCTGGAGGAGCTGGGGGCGACGAAGCCGGGTCGGGGCGGGGAGCCGCCGACGCTGACCCGCACGGGGCGCGACCTGGCCCGCCTGCCCGTCGATCCCCGCTTCGGCCGCATGCTGGTGGAGGCGAAGCGGCACGGCGCGCTGACCGAGGTGATCGCGATCGTCGCGGGCCTGACGGTGCAGGACCCGAGGGAGCGCCCGGTCGAGCGGCGGGAGCAGGCCGATCAGTCGCACGCCCGCTTCACGGACGCCTCCAGCGACTTCCTGACCCTGCTGGCGCTCTGGCGCCATCTGGAGCAGCAGCGGCGCGACCTGTCGAGCAGCGCCTTCCGCCGCCTGTGCCGCGCCGAGTTCCTGAACTTCGTGCGGGTGCGCGAGTGGCAGGACCTGGTGCGCCAGCTGACCCAGGTCGCCCGGGACACCGGCCTCGACGCCGAGACCGACCGTCGTGCAGGAGTTCCCGCCGCGGAGCCGCAGGAGCTCCTGCACGACGGACGAACCGGCGGCCGCGGACGCCGGAGGGGCGGTTCGGCCGATGCCGGGAACCGCGCGGTCGACGGCGCCGCCGACCTCCCCGGCGCCCTGCCGGGCCGGGTGGCGGACGGCATCCACAAGAGCCTGCTCGCGGGGCTCCTGTCGCAGATCGGCCTGCGCGACGACCGCGCGGCCGCGCCGCGGGCGGGCGCCAAGCCGACGCCGCGCCGCGGGTCCACCGAGTTCCTGGGCGCGCGGCAGCTGCGCTTCGTCGTCTTCCCGGGCTCGGTGCTCGCGAAGCGCCCGCCGCGCGCGGTGATGACCGCCGAGCTGGTCGAGACCTCCCGGCTGTTCGCGCGCATGAACGCCGCGATCGACCCCGCCTGGGCCGAGCCGATCGCCGGCGACCTGGTGAAGCGCGCCTACGGCGAGCCCCGCTGGGAGCAGAAGCAGGGCGCCGCGGTGGCCGACGAGCGGGTGACCCTGTTCGGCGTCCCGATCGTGGAGAAGCGGCGGGTGCAGTACGCGCGCCTGAACCCCGCGCACGCCCGCGACCTGTTCCTCGAGCACGCGATGGTCGCCGGCGAGTGGCCGCAGGCGACCGCCGGGAACCGGCTCTACGACTTCGAGCGGACGAACCGCCGACTCGTCCGCGAGCTGGACGACGAGGCGGAGCGGCGGCGCAGCCAGCCCGTCGACGAGCAGGCGGTGCAGGACTTCTACGACGACCGGGTGCCCGCCGACGTCACCGACGTGCGCCGCTTCGAGGTGTGGTGGCGGGGCGTGCGCGACGAGGCGCCCGACCTGCTCACCCTGCAGCGCTCGGACCTGCTGCCCGACGAGGCGGAGCCCGAGGTCGACGAGCGCGACTTCCCGCCCTTCTGGCACCAGGGCGACCAGCGCCTGGCGCTGCGCTACCGCTTCGCGCCGGGCGCGGAGGACGACGGCGTCACCGTGCAGGTGCCGCTGCCGCTGCTCGCCGGCCTCTCGCCGGCCGGGTTCGACTGGCAGGTGCCCGGCTTCCGGCAGGACCTGATCGCCGCGCTGCTGCGCACCCTGCCGAAGGCCGTGCGACGGCAGGTCGTGCCGGTCGCCGACTGGGCGCGGCGTCTGCAGCCCGAGCTGCCCGCGGGTCCCGAGACCGGCGCGACGCCCGGCCCCCTCGTCGACGCGCTGGCGCTCACGATCCGCCGGGTCGCCGGCGCGAACCCCTCCCCCGCCGACTTCGAGCTGGAGCGGCTGCCCGCCCACCTGCTGCCCGCCTTCGCGGTCGTGGAGCCGGAGGGGCGGCGCGGCTCCCGCACCCTGGGCCGCTCCCGCGACCTGGCCGCGCTGCAGCAGCGGTTCGCCGACCGGGCGCGCTCCTCCGCGGCGCGGGTCGTCTCGCGCCCCACGGCCGCCTCGGCGGCGATCGAGCGCACCGGCATGACGGCGTGGGACCTCGACGCGCTGCCGCGGGTGCTCGACACCCGGGCGGCCGGCGGCGTGGTGCGGGCCTACCCGGCGCTGGTCGACACGGGCTCAGCGGTGGACGTGCGGCTGCTGGCGACCCCGGCCGAGCAGGCCGCCGCCACCCGCGCCGGCGTGCACCGGCTGCTGCGGCTGGCGACGCCGTCGCCGGCCGCCTACGTGCGCGACCACCTGACGGGCGCGGAGAAGCTGGCGCTGGGCGCGAGCCCCTACCGCTCGACCGACGCCCTGTTCGAGGACTGCCTCGACGCCGTGATCGACCGCGTGCAGGCGCAGGAGCTGGAGGACGGCCTGGCGTGGGACGCCGCCTCGTTCGAGCGCGCCCGGCTCGCGCTGCAGGCGCGGGTCGTCGACGACCTGTTCGCCGTCGTCGGTGCCGCCGCCGCCGCGCTGGCGGGCGCCCGGGACGCCGACCGGGCGATCCGCCAGACGACCAGCCTGGCGCTGATGCCCGCGCTGCGCGACGCCCGGGAGCAGCTGGACCACCTGATCCACCCCGGATTCGTGCGGCTGGTCGGGGCCGGTCGGCTGCCGCGCCTGGCGGTCTACGCCGCCGGCATCGTGCGGCGGGTGGAGCGGCTGCCCGAGCAGGTGAACCGCGACCGCGTGTGGATGAACGAGGTGCAGACCGCCCTCGAGCTGTACCGCGCCGCCGGGGGCGTGCTGCCGCCGGCGCCGGGCGCTCCACCGCACCTGGTGCGCGTGCGCTGGATGCTGGAGGAGCTGCGGCTCAGCCTGTTCACGCCGACCCTGCCGACGGCCGAGCCGGTCAGCCTGCAGCGCATCCGCAAGGCCCTCGCCCCCGCCTGACCCCGGCCGCACCCCGGCGCCGAAGACGCTCGCGCCGTCCTCCATCAGAGCCGGCACCGAGGCCGCCTTCACCGTTCCGCCGGCCCGCCCGTGACCGGTTCCGGGACATCGGACCAGGAGTGCCCCTGGTCCGATGTCCCGATCCTTGTCACCATCGCGAGCCGGCGCTCAGGGCTGCGCCCCCGTCGCCACCGGGCGGGCGGGGTCGCTCGACCACTGGCTCCACGATCCCGGGTAGACCGCGGCGTCGAAGCCGGCCAGCCGCAGCGCGAAGGCCTCGTGCGCGGCGGTGACGCCCGAGCCGCAGTAGGCGGCCACCGGCTCGCCCTCCCGCACCCCGACCTCGAGGAATCGGCGGCGCAGCGCCTCGGCCGGCAGGAAGCGCCCGGAGGCGTCCAGGTTGCCCGCGGTCGGCGCGCTGACCGCACCGGGCACGTGGCCGGCGCGCGGGTCGATCGGCTCGACCTCGCCCCGGTACCGCTCTCCCGCCCGCGCGTCCAGCAGCACGCCGGGGAAGCCGGCGGCGCCGTCGGCGTCGATCGCCGGCAGGCGGCCTGCGCCCAGGGTCGCGTCCCCCGGCACCGGCGCCACGTCGCCCGTCTCCAGGGGCAGCCCCGCCTCGATCCAGGCCCGCAGCCCGCCGTCGAGCAGCCGCACGTCGGCCAGGCCCGCGTCGCGCAGCAGCCACCACGCCCGCGCGGCGGACATCCCGCCCAGGTCGTCGTAGGCGACCACCGTGCTGCCGTCGCGCACGCCCCAGCGCCGGGCGGCGCGCTGCAGCGCCCCGGGCGCGGGCAGCGGATGCCGACCCGCCGCGGCGGAGGGGGTGCCGGCCAGCTCGCCGTCCAGGTCCACGTACACGGCGCCGGGCAGATGGCCCGCCCGGTGGTCGGGCCGGCCGTCCGGCCGGTCGAGGCGCCATCGCACGTCCAGCAGCACCAGGTCCGGGTCGCCCAGCAGCGCGGCGAGCGCCCGGGCGTCGATCAGGTCGCTCATCCCGGGGCCTCCAGCCGTTCCGCGGCGCCGTCGGGCGCGGTGTCGTGCGCGATCAGCTCGGCCTGCGCCAGCAGCGCCAGGTCGCGCAGCACCGCCAGGTCGAGCCCCCGCACGTCGCGCGGCTCGCGGTCGTAGACGCAGAACGAGCCGATGCGGTAGCCGTCCGCCGACTCGATGGGGTGCGCCGCGTAGAACCGGATCGGGTTCGGACCGCTCACCAGCGGGCTCGACCGCAGCACCGGGTCGAGACGGGCGTCCCCCACGACCAGCGGCTCGGGCCGCAGGATCGTCTGGCTGCAGAAGGAGTGCGCGCGCGGGTTCTCCCCGCGCTCCGCGCCGGCCACCGCCATCTTCCACTGCCGGTCGCGGTCGATGAAGTTGATCTCCGCGCTCTCCGCCCCGAAGGCGGTGCAGGCCAGGCGCACCAGGTCGTCCAGCCGGGGGTCGGGAGGGCGCCCCACGACGCCCAGCTCGTCCAGCGCCCGCTGCCGCTCCACCTCGCCCTGGGGCTCCGCGTCGCCCCGGCCGGGTCCGGTCGCCAGCGCGGCCACGACCTCCGTCCCGATCACCGCGGCCCAGGCCCGCGCCTGCTCGACGGGCTCGGCCCGCACCGGCACCTCGGCGGCGCGCAGCGCGACAGGGGCCGCCGCCTCGATGCGCCGCAGCAGCCGCAGCTCCTCGTCCACGGGCCCGCGGTGCCCGGTCCAGCCGCTCGTCAGCAGCACCACCGGGGTGCCGCGGTCGCCGTCCGCCTGCAGCAGGGCGAGCACCCGGTGCAGCGCCCGCACGCGACGGCGGTCGCTCAGCCCGTCGCCGACGGCGAGCACGACCGCGTCGAAGCGCCACGTGCGCCAGGCGGCGAAGTCCCCGGTCACGCGCTCGAGCACCGGGTCGAGGTCGGCCAGGACGTCGAGGTCGACCCCGTGCCGGGCGCCGAGCCAGATCCGGTCGAGCGCGCGCTGCGCCAGCGAGGCCCCGCCCCGCTGCTCGAGCAGCAGCCCGCGGTCGCCGACCAGCAGCACCTTCAGCGGTTTCGTGCCGCTGCGGTGCAGGCGCGCGCGCACCAGCACCGCTCCGCGCCCCGTCGCCGCCAGCACCGTCATCGCCCCCTCCGCCCGCAGACCGATCATGCCGTTCCGCGGTCCCGCGCGTCGTCGCGGGACGTCGCGCAGTGCAGTGCGCGTCGCGGACCCGGCCGCGTGCGACGACCGGACCCGCGACGGATCAGTGCCCGACGGGGTGGGCGGGACCGTCCCCGACCTTCTTGACCATCGTCGCCACGCCGAGCGCGAGGACGAACACGCCCGCGCTGACCAGGAAGGCCAGCCGCGTGCCGGCCGCCTCCGCGGCGCCGGCGCCGCCGTCACCCGTGTAGGCGGCGCTGCCGACCGCCAGCAGCGTGATGACCAGTGCGGTGCCCGCGGCGCCGCCCACCTGCTGCGAGGTCGCGAAGATCGCGCTGCCGTAGGAGGTCTGCTTCGGCGGCACGGCCGACAGGCCCGCGGTGAAGACCGAGGGCAGCACCGTGGCGAGGCCCAGGCTCAGCAGCACGTGGCGCAGCAGCACGGTCCACGCCTCGGTGTTCTCGTCGACCGTCGCCAGCAGCAGCAGCGCGACCAGCGCGACCGCCAGGCCGGGCAGCAGCAGGGGCTTCGGGCCGAAGCGGTCGTACAGGCGGCCGACGATCGGGCCCAGCAGCCCCATCAGCAGGCCGCCGGGCAGCACGAGCAGCCCGGTCTGCAGCGGCTCGAGCCCCAGCACCTGCTGCAGGTAGATCGGCAGCAGGAACGCGCTGCCGAGCAGCCCCAGGAATGCCAGCGACCCCGCGATCACGGAGGCGCTGAAGACGCGGGAGGTGAAGGGCCTGAGGTCCAGCAGGGCGCGGTCCTCGCGCTGCAGCACCCGCTGCCGCAGCAGGAACAGCGTCAGCCCGATCGCGCCGACCGCGACCGGCACGCCGACGGCCACCGGCGACACGGCGCCCTCGGTGACGCCCTCGCCCACGGCGTTCAGGCCGTAGACCAGCCCGCCGAAGCCGAGCGCGGACAGCGGGATCGAGATCCAGTCGATCGGCACGCCGGTGGTCTCGCCGACGTTCGTCATGAGACGCAGCCCGATGACCAGCGCGGCGACCGCGATCGGCAGCACGCACCAGAAGATGAACGGCCACGGCAGGGCGCTGAGGATCAGGCCGGACACCGTCGGCCCGACGGCGGGCGCCACCGAGATGACGATCGAGATGTTGCCCATCATCGTGCCGCGCCGCGACGCCGGCACGATCGTCATGACGGTGGTCATCAGCAGCGGGATCAGCACCGCGGCGCCGACGCCCTGCACGACCCGCGCCGCCAGCAGCACGCCGAAGGTCGGGGCGAGCGCGGCGATCAGGGTCCCCGCGCTGAACAGGCCCATCGCGGCGGCGAAGAGCGAGCGCGTGGTCAGGCGCTGGATCAGGAACCCGCTGACCGGGATCACGACGGCCATCGTCAGGATGAACCCGGTGGACAGCCACTGGGCGGTGCTGGCGGTGATGCGCAGGTCGTCGATCAGCACCGGGATGGCGACGGACATGATCGTCTCGTTCAGCACGACCACGAAGGCGCTCACGAGCAGCACGCCGATGACGGTGACGTCGCGGGGGCTCAGGCGTTCCGACGCCCTGGGATCGGCGGTGGTGGTGCGGTCGACGGTCTCGGTCACGGGTCCTCCAGAAGGCGAAGGGCGACGTCCTTGACGGGCTCTGGCGACGAGCCGGGACGACAGGAGCGGCCGGAGCGGCCGGGACTCCCGACGGAAGTACAGCCGCGAGAACCGCGGCCCGATGCCCACTATTCCACCGGGGTCCGACGGGGGTCCCCGGCTCTCGGGACGTTCGGAGGAGCGTCGCCCGGTGTGCAGCGGCCGGCCCCCGCGCTGCCGCGGGCCCGATCCCGCGGACGCCGCCGCCGGGCTCGGCGCGGAGGACCGCCGCGGCCCGCGCGTGTCCTACTGTGCCCCCCGGAGGTGGGGCCATGACTGCGGTGTCCGAGCGGTCGGCCGCGCCCCGGCGCCGGTCGGGACTGCGCCGCGCAGCGCTGCTGGGCCCGGCCTTCGTCGCGGCGATCGCCTACGTCGACCCCGGCAACGTCGCCGCGAACCTCACCGCCGGCGCGAACCACGGCTACCTGCTGGTCTGGGTGCTGGTCGCCGCGAACGCCACCGCGGTGCTCGTGCAGTACCTGTCGGCGAAGCTGGGCGTCGTCACCGGCCGCACGCTGCCCGAGCTGCTGGGCGAGCGGCTGCCGCGACCGGCGCGGCTCGGCTACTGGGCGCAGGCCGAGCTGGTCGCGGCGGCCACCGACGTGGCCGAGCTGATCGGCGGCGCCATCGCGCTGAACCTGCTGTTCGGGCTGCCGCTGGTCGTCGGCGGGCTGATCGTCGGCGCCGTGTCCTTCGCGCTGCTGGCGCTGCAGTCCCGGCGCGGTCAGCGCACCTTCGAGACGGTGATCGTGGGCCTGCTCGCGATCATCGCGATCGGCTTCCTGTCCGGGCTGGTCGTCAGCCCCGTCGACTGGGCGGCGGCGGGCGGCGGCCTGGTGCCCCGGTTCGACGGCCCCGGCAGCGTGCTGCTGGCCGCCTCGATGCTCGGCGCCACGGTGATGCCGCACGCGATCTACCTGCACTCCGCACTGGTGCGCGACCGTCACGGCAGCGGGCACGACGCCCCGACGCAGCGGCGCCTGCTGCGGGCGACCCGCGTCGACGTGGTCTCCGCGCTCGTCGTCGCCGGGGCCGTGAACATCGCGATGCTGCTGCTCGCCGCGGCCAGCCTGCGCGGCGTCGCAGGCACCGACTCGATCGCCGGAGCGCATGCGGCGATCGTCTCGTCGCTCGGCGCGGGCATCGGCGTCGTCTTCGCCGTGGGCCTCCTCGCCTCGGGCCTCGCCTCCACCTCCGTCGGCTGCTACGCGGGGTCGGTCGTCATGGGCGGCCTGCTGAAGGTGCAGGTGCCGCTGGCGACGCGGCGCCTGGTGACCATGGTGCCCGGGCTCGTGATCCTCGCCGTCGGCGTCGACCCGACCTGGGCGCTGGTCATCAGCCAGGTCGTCCTCAGCTTCGGCATCCCCTTCGTGCTGATCCCCCTGGTGCACCTGACCGGGCAGCGGCGCCTGATGGGCGGGGCCGCGAACCCGCGCCCGGTCGTCGTGCTCGCCTGGCTGGCCGCGACCGCGGTGGTGGCGCTGAACGTCGCGCTGATCGTGCTCACCTTCTCCGGCTGACCGCGGACAGCACGCGCTCACCCCGCCGCGAGGATCTTCTCGAGCGTGTTCCGGTTGCGGGTCGTCACCGTGCCGGCGCGGGCGCCGCGCGCCAGACGCCGGCCGAACGCGGAATCGAGGGTGCGGCCCTTCGCGACCTCCCAGTGCAGCACGCCGTCGCCCGTCGCCACCCGCTCGTCGTCGCCCTCGCCCTCGAACCCGTCGGCGAGGGCCCGGAGGTCGGCGGGGTCGGTCGCGAAGACGACGTAGGCGTGCCGGTCGGCGTCGACCGGGAACGGGTGGGCCGCGACGGCCGCCCGCACGGTCTCGAGGCCGACCGCGACCACGCCGACGTCGAACCCGAACCGCTCGAGGACGACGGTGCGCACCCGTCGGGCCGCGCCCGTCGCGTCGTCGTCCGCGGTCGCCAGGACGTTGCCGCTGGCGAGCACGGTCCGCACGTCCGCGAACCCGGCCTCCTGCAGCGCCGCGCGCAGGTCGGCCATGGCGAAGCGCACGCCGCCGACGTTGACGCCGCGCAGCAGGCCGACGAACCGCACGACGCCTCCCCGAGTCCACGAGAAGGCCGGGCGGGACCCGCGGGTCCCGCCCGGCGCGGTGCGGGGGGCCGTGCCTCGCCCGTCCCGGTCTCAGACCGCGGCGGTCGAGGCGGCGGCCGCACCGCCAGCGATCGAATGATCTGCCATGTGCACCACCTCCTCGTCTCCGATGGTGCGCCTCGGCCGCCCGAGATGCAAACCCGCCGACGGCCCGCGCGCGGCCCCGGGGATGACTCGACGGTCAGCCCTCGGCAGCGAAGCGATCGATCGCCGCGAGCACCTCGGGGTTCCGCAGCACCCGGAAGTGGCCGCCGTCGTCGACCTCCAGGTTCGTGCCGCCGACCAGCCGGGAGCCGCCCGGGATGTGCGGATCGAAGGCGGCCCAGACGGAGGTGATGCGGGCGTCGACGCGCGTCTCGGCCAGCAGCCGCCTCGTGGTCGGGTCGTTCGGCGAGAACGCCCGCAGGGCGGGCAGCAGCAGCCAGCGGGCGTACGCCGAGCCGGAGAACGGGGTCGAGACCGCCAGCATCCGCGTGATCCGCGGCCCGCTGTCCCCCCGCAGCATCAGCGCCTTGCCGATCAGCCCGCCCTTGCTGTGCGCGACGATCAGCACGTCCCGCAGCGCGTGATCGGCCAGGTACCCCGCGACCAGGTCGGCGCTCGCGTCGACGGTGGCGCCGTTGCCCCGCAGCGCGGTCACGGCGTGCACGGGGTGGCCGGCGTCGTGCAGCCGCCGGATCAGGGGCAGCAGGAAGCGCCACGACTCCCAGATGCCGGGCAGCACCACGACGGGGCGCAGACCCGGCCGGCCGTCGAGGAAGACGGCGGGGTCCGCCCGGTGCAGGAACGGCCCCACCTGCCAGCGCACGGCGGCGGCGTAGTCCATCGCCCACCACCGCGCCTTCCGCCGCCACGACGTCACGGCAGGACCGGCGGCAGATGGGCCAGGACGGCGGACGCCACCGCGCGCGGACGGGTGTGCATGACCACGTGACGACCGCCGGGCACCTGCACCAGCCGCCCCTGCGGCAGGGCCGCGGTCAGCCGGCGCGCCCACGGCAGCCGGCAGATCGGGTCGTCGGCGCCGCGCAGCACCAGCGCGGGCGCCCGCACGCGCCGCGCGACCGCCTCGGTCGGGTGCTCGAGCATCGACGGCAGCGTCGCCAGGTAGCGGCGCGGGCCCGACTTCGCGTACTCGGACAGCACCGCCCAGTTCGTCGCCGGCGGCTCCCCCAGCACGTCCTGCAGCAGCCGCAGCGCCTGCATCGGCGCCGTCCGCTCCTCCGGGTCCGTCACCGACCCGATCAGCACCAGCGAGCGGGCGGCGGCCGGCGCGTCCGCGGCCGCCTGCAGCACCACCTGCGCCCCCATCGAATGGCCGATCAGCACCGCCGGCCCGGGCAGCGTCCCGAGGAATCCGGCGAGCAGCAGGGCGTGCTCCTCGACCGTCAGGTCCCAGGAGGGCCGGGGCGCGTCCCCGAAGCCCGGCAGCCCGACGACGTGCACGGTGCCGTGCGCGGCGAGCAGCGGCACCAGGCGGCCGAAGTACGAGCAGCCCACCCCGATGCCGTGCACGAGCACGAAGGGCGTCCCGTCGGCGGGGCCGTGCCGGCGGTCCAGCAGGGTCGCGCCGCCGCGCTCGAACTCCGACAGCACGCCCGACCGCTTCACGCGGCAGAGGCTAGGCGGCGTGCTGGAGCGGGCCGCTCAGGCGGCCTCCTTAGGCTTCCCGGAGTGACCGACGGCGCCTTCTCCCCGCGCTACCGGGTCACCACCGTCGGGGTCTTCGCGCTCGGCTTCCTGATCGCCTTCGAGGCGCTGGCGGTCACCACCGCCATGCCGCTGGTCGCCCGCGACCTGGGCGGCGGCGCCCTCTACGCGCTGGTCTTCTCCGCCTTCAGCGCCACCGGCGTGCTGGGCACCGTGGTCGCGGGCGCCTGGGCCGACCGCAGCGGCCCGCGCCCGCCGCTCTTCGCGGGCAGCGCGCTGTTCGGGCTGGGGCTGCTGCTCGCGGGCGCCGCGTGGTCGATGCCCGTGCTGGTGGCGGCGCGCGCCGTGCAGGGGCTGGGCGCCGGCGCGGTGGGCGCGGCGCTCTACGTCCTGGTGGCCCGCATCTACCCGGCGCGCATGCACCCGCGCGTGTTCGCGCTGCTCGCGGCCGCCTGGGTGCTGCCGTCGCTGATCGGGCCCTTCGCCGCCGGAGCCACCGCGACGTACCTGTCCTGGCACTGGGTGTTCCTCGGGATCCTGCCCCTGGTGGCGGCGGCCGTCGGCCTGCTCGTGCCGGTGCTGCGCACGCAGCCGATGCCGGGCACCGGCGCCGCGATGCCGCGACGGCGCATCCTGTGGGCCGTGGTGGCGGCCGCCTCCGTGCTGGCCCTGCAGCCGGTGCTGCAGGTGCCCGGCGCCGGCCCCGCGCTCGCCGTCGCCGCCGCGGTCGTCGCCGTCGTCGCGCTGCGTCCCCTGCTGCCGCGGGGCACCCTGCGGGCCGGGCGGGGGCTGCCGTCGCTGATCGCCTCCCGCGGGCTCTTCAGCGCCGGGTTCCTCTGCGCGGACGCCTTCCTGCCGTACTCGCTGATCGAGCTGCGCGGCATCCCGGCCGTGGCCGCGGGCGGCATCGTCACCGTCGGCGCCGTCAGCTGGGCGACCGGGTCGGAGCTGCAGACGCGGCTGGCCGCCCGCCTCTCCGACCGCCGGTGCATCACGATCGGCGCCGCCGCGTTCCTGACCGGGCTCTGCGGTGTCGGCGCGGTCGAGCTGTCCGGCGCGCCGATCCCCCTGCTCGTCGTCGCGTGGCTCGTGACCGGGCTCGGCATCGGCTTCGCGTTCCCGCGGGTGAGCACCGCGATGCTCGCCCAGTCGACCGAGCAGGAGCAGGGGCGCAACAGCGCCGCGATGCAGATCGGCGACGGATTCGGCTCCGCGCTGGCGCTCACGGCCGTCGGGGTCCTCTCGGCCCTGGTCGCCGGCGGCTCGTTCGCCGCGGCGTTCGGTCTCGCCGTGCTCTTCGGGGTGCTGGCGGTCGTCGTCGCCCCGCGCACCGCGCCGGCGGCGGCACCCGCGCTGGTGCGCTGACGCTCAGGTCAGGTCGCGCTTCATCCCCAGGTGCGAGCCGGTGAAGCCGAGGCGCGCGTAGAAGCGCTGCGCGTCCTCCCGGCGCAGGTCGGTCGTCAGCTGCACCAGCGCCGCGCCGCGCGCCCGCGCCTCGTCGGCCGCCCAGCGCACCAGCGTCGACCCCAGGGCGGCACCGCGGTGCTCCGCAGCCACCCGCACGCCCTCGATCTGCGCGCGCAGGGCGCCGTGCCGTGAGAGACCCGGAAGCAGGGTCAGCTGCAGCGTCCCCGCCAGCCCGCCGTCGCGGTCCACCGCCACCAGCAGCAGGTGCGCGGGGTCGGCGTCGACCGCGCGGAACGCCGCCAGGTAGGGCTGCAGGTCGTCCGGGTCCTCCCGGGCGGCGGCGATGGCGTCGTCCGCGAGCAGCGCGGCGATCGCCGGCACGTCGTCCTCTGCGGCGGGGCGGAGGGTGAAGTGCTGGTCCCCCAGGATCAGGCTCGCCGGTCGCATCGCACCGATCCGATCACATGGCGCCTGCGAGCCGGACCGGGCTGCACGCATCGCCGGGACGAGGAGCGCCGCCCCTGCCGTCGGGATCGGCAGGGGCGGCGCGGGTCCTCGGGGACGAGCGGGTCAGCGGCTCGAGACCGCCGACGCGTTCGACTCGTAGGACGTGTTGGTCGACTCGAAGAAGTTGACGAGCTGCAGCGTGTCGTTCGCCGTCGCCATCCACTTCGCCGGGTTCGAGACCTTGTACTCGGCCTCGAAGCCCAGCTCCTCCAGCCGGCGGTCCGCCAGGTACTTCACGTACTGGTTGATGTAGTTGGCGTTCAGGCCCAGGATGCCGCCGGGGAGCAGGTCGCGGTTGTACTGCTCCTCCATCTCGACGGCGTTCAGGATCATCTGCCGGATCTCCTCGGCGAACTCGGGCGTCTGCAGGTCCTCGTTCTCCTCGAGCACCGTGAGGATCAGGTTGATCCCGAACTTCAGGTGCAGCGACTCGTCGCGGACGATCCAGTCGACCAGCGAGCCGAAGTTGCGCAGCAGGTTCCGCTGGCGGAACGACAGCGCGACCATGAAGCCCGAGTAGAACCAGATGCCCTCGAGGATCACGTTGTAGGCGACCAGGTTGCGGACGAAGTCCTGCTTGCCGGCCGTCGTCGTGATGTCGAGGGTCTGCTCGCTCATCCGCTTGATGAACTCGACCTCGAAGGCCTCCTTGGCGGCCATCGACGGGATGTCGACGTGGGAGTTGTAGGCCTCGTCGCGGTCGATCGGGAACGTCTCCAGGACGTACTCGAACGACATGCAGTGGT
>JAKONM010000038.1 GCA_022701925.1 Microbacteriaceae bacterium | reverse complement strand
GCGCGGCAGTCCGCCAGGGCCGCGGCCTCCACGCAGCCGCCGGAGACCGCGCCGATCGGCGCGCCGCCCGCCGCGAGGGCCATCGAGGTGCCGACCGCGTGGGGCGCGCTGCCCAGCACGTCGATGCAGGTCGACACCGCGACCGGGATCCCGGCGCGCAGCAGCGGCAGCAGTCGGTCCGCCAGCTCGAGCACGGCTCCATGCTGCCCCGAGCGGGGTTTCACGCGTGTTGCAGCGTCGGCCGAGGAGCCGCGGAATGTCCGCGCGACGGCCGCCGGAACCACGGGAATTCGTCCGAACATTCTTCCGCCCCCTTGAATGGGGACGCGGGAAAGGGCGGACAGAACGATCTGTCTGTCCTCTCGGGTGATACCGTTCTGCTCATCGGCGAGACCCCGCCGAAGAGGATCCACCCAGGTCTTCGAATTCGAATCCGCCTGCGGATCCGACCTGCGCGGACCGGATGCCGGACCGAGGCGTCACGGGCACCCGCCCGCGGAGCGTCAGGACTCGACCGGCACGCGGCACGGCGACGACGCGCCCCCGCACGTCCGTCGCAGGACCGCGCTCGAATTCGAGCAGACAAGAAAAAACGCCGCCGGTGGCCGGTCCCCCAACCAGCCACCGCGGCGTTTCTCGAAAGCAGGTCGTCTTTCCAGCCCCCCAGCCGGTTGCGACCCGATGTGTAGAAGATAACCCGATCGGCGCGATTCCGCATCAGCCGCCCGCTCCCCATTGCGAGGCACAGCACTTTCCCGGTTCCGCATTCCGCGCACCGCGTCGCCGCGGTCGACGGAAGCGCCCGGCGGCGCATTCGCGGAGGGCGTGGGATTCGAACCCACGGAGCATTGCTGCTCACCGGTTTTCAAGACCGGGTCCATCGGCCGCTCGGACAGCCCTCCAGGCCGTCGACTGTACCGACCCGGTCGGGCCGCCGGTCGTGCCGGCCGACCCGCGAACCTCTCGCCCTGCGGCTCGACGGGCGCCCGGCCCCTCCCCGCACCCGGCACCCGCCGGCGCGGTCGACGTCCTCCGGCTCGGTCCGGACACACGATCGGATTGGTCCCCACAAGCCCATTCGACTGGGAATCACCGCCGCCGCGCCCCCCGTTCAGGTGCGGACGCCACCTCCGACGCAGTGCCCGACTCGATTCCGTGCACTCCCGGTGCGCGATCGCGCACCGTTCGGCACCATTCCCCTCGCTGCGGATCGGGGGATCCGCGGGCACCCACGTCCTTGGGGGAGGACCATTTCCATGAACACGTTCCACTCGCGGCGAGCCGCGGCATCCTGCGGCGCGCTGGCGCTGCTGCTGGGGGTCGGCGCGCTCGTCCCGCTCTCCGCGCAGGCGAGCACCGGGTCCGGCCTGGGCGGCCTCGGCGGCGTCGTCGGCGGCACCGTGCAGACGGTCACCACCGGCCTGGTCCCGACCACGAGCCCGTCCGTGAGCGTCGCCGGCATCGGTGTCACCGTGCTGCCCACCACCGCGCCGTCCACCGGCATCACCGTCCCCGGCGTCGTCACGGTGGACCCGAGCACCCTGCTCGGCGGCTCGGGCGGCGGCGGGATCGGCGTGACCGTGGGTGCCGACGGATCCGGCGGCTCGCTGGTCTCGGTCGGCATCGGCGGGTCCGGGTCGGGTGGCGGCAGCGCCACGTCGACCACCACGACCACCACCGGCGGCAGCTCGAGCAGCACCACCACGGGCGGGTCCTCGACGACCACCACGACGGGCGGCGGCACGGGCGGCACGACCGGCGGCTCCGGGACGACGGGGGCGACCGTGCTGGACCTGGCGGTCGCGCCGTCCCTCGCTGCGGTCTACCCCGTGCGGGACGGCTATCGCGACGACGTGGTGTTCCGCGTCGTGGCGCACACCGCCTCGAACGCCCGGGTCGCGCTCACCGGTTCCGCCGTGCTGACCCGGGGCAAGAAGGCGATCACGCGCTGGGCCGTCTCGCAGTCGACGCAGGACCTGCGCTGGAACGGGCTGGACCACGGCAAGGTCGTCGCCGGCGCCTACGTGCTGACGGCGACGGTGAAGGACGCGAGCGGAGCCAGCCACACCGCCCAGACCCGCATCACCGCGTCGGCCAAGCGCCTGATCGCCAGCACGCAGAAGGTCAGCACGCTGTCCGTCAGCGGCAAGCACACGATGGCCGCCAAGGCCCGCGCGGGGCTCGGCAAGGGCGTGGTCACGCTGCGGCTGACGACCGTCGCCCCCAAGGTCAAGGGCAAGCAGTTCCTGATCTTCCAGAAGGGGACCAAGCAGCTGAAGGTGCGGATCCGGCAGGGCACCCGCACCACCAAGGCCGTGCGCGTGCCGAAGGAGCTGACCAGCTACACGCTGAAGCACACGTGGAAGAAGGGGCAGGTGAAGCTGAAGTCGATCCGGTACACCTACTCGTACCAGGCGCTGCGCTGACGGGCGCGGCATGACGGCGGCAGAGGCGGGTCCGGCTCCGGGCCCGCCTCTGCTGCTGCCCGGCGTCAGTCCAGCCGGTCGAGCAGCCCGGCCAGGCCGTCCTCGGTGACGGCGCCGATCGTCTCGCCGGCGGCCTCGCGCACCTCGCCGGGCGCCTGCCCCATCGCCGCGCCGACGCCCTGCTCGCGCGCCCACTCCAGCATCTCGATGTCGTTGCGACCGTCGCCCGCCGCGACCACCCGCGAGCGCGGCACGGCCAGCTCCTGCCGCACCCGCTCCAGCGCCGTCGCCTTGTTCACGCCGTCGGGGGCGATGTCCAACCAGGCCGTCCAGCCCACCGCGTAGCTGACGCGGTGCAGCCCCATCCGCTCGACGACGCCCAGGAACTCCTCCGTGGCGTGGTTCGGCGAGACCACGACCACCCGGGTGGCGGGCACGGTCAGCATCTCCTCGAAGGCGACCTGCTCCCCCGCCGGGCCGACGGCCTGCGGCGGGAAGCCCTCGGTGTAGCGGAACCAGCCGCGGTCGTCCTCCACGGCGTACCGGGCGTCGGAGAGCGCTCCGGAGATGGTGCGCAGCACCTCCGTCGGGTCGAAGACCTCGACCCGGTGCCGCACGTACCCCTCCGGTGCTGCAGCGTCGCGGCGCAGCACGACGGCGCCGTTCGAGCACACCAGGTACTCGGGCTCGATGCCGATCTGGCGCGCGACGGGCAGGGTGGACGAGGCGCTGCGGCCGGTCGCCAGCATCACCTCGTGGCCGCGGTCCACGGCCGATCGGATCGCACGGACGACGGCCGGCGTCACCGCGCCGTCCTCGTGCAGCACGGTGCCGTCGATGTCCAGCGCGATCAGGCGGCGGGCGGTCGTCACCGGATCGGCTCGAGCACGTCGAGGCCGCCCAGGTGCGGCCGCAGCACCTCGGGCACCACGACCGAGCCGTCCTCCTGCTGGTGGGTCTCGAGGATCGCCACGATCCACCGCGTGGTGGCCAGGGTGCCGTTCAGCGTCGCGACCGGGGCGGTGCGGCCGCCCTCCGCGCGGTGGCGGATCGCCAACCGGCGCGCCTGGTAGGTGGTGCAGTTGGAGGTGGAGGTCAGCTCGCGGTACCGGCCCTGGGTCGGCACCCACGCCTCCACGTCGTACTTGCGCGCCGCCGACGACCCCAGGTCGCCCGCCGCCGTGTCGATGACCCGGTAGGCGAGGCCCAGGTCGGTCATCATCGCCTCCTGCATCGCCAGCATGCGGGCGTGCTCCGCCTCGGCCTGCGCGGGATCGACGTAGGAGAACATCTCCAGCTTGTCGAACTGGTGGGTGCGGATGATGCCGCGGGTGTCCTTGCCCGCGCTGCCCGCCTCCAGGCGGTAGCAGGTGGACCAGCCGGCGTAGCGCAGCGGGCCGTCCGCCAGGTCGAGGATCTCGTCGGCGTGGTACCCGGCCAGGGCGACCTCGCTGGTGCCCGTCAGGTACAGGTCCTCCGACTCGACCCGGTAGACGGCGTCGGCGTGCTCACCGAGGAAGCCGGTGCCGGCCATGATCTCGGGCTTGACCAGCGTCGGGGTGATCAGCGGCACCAGCCCGGCGTCGAGCGCCCGGGTGAGCGCCAGCTGCATCAGCCCGATCTCGAGCCGCGCCCCGACCCCGCGCAGGTACGAGAAGCGCGCGCCGGACACCTTCGCGCCGCGCGCCATGTCGATGGCGCCCAGCAGCTCGCCCAGCTCCAGGTGGTCGCGGGGCTCGAAGTCGAACGCGGGCCGCTCCCCCACCTCGCGCAGCACGACGTAGTCGTCCTCGCCGCCGGCGGGCACGTCGGCCAGCACGATGTTCGGGATGGCCCGCAGCAGCTCCTCGGCCCTCGCCTCGACCACGGCGGAGCGCTCGGACGCCTGCCGCACGTCGGCGGCCAGCTGCTTGACCTGGGCCAGCAGCGCCGGCTTCTCCTCCTTCGAGGCGACGGCCACCCGCTTGCCGAAGGCGTTCTGCTCGGCGCGCAGGCGCTCGAAGTCGGCGATGGCCTCGCGGCGCTCGGCGTCCGCCTCCGCCGCCCGGGCCACCAGGCCCTCATCGGCGCCGCGCGCCCGCTGGGAGGCCTCGACGACCTCGGGAGCCGCGCGCAGCAGCTGGGCGTCGATCACGCCAGGAGTGTATTCGTCGGCCCGGTCCTCAGGCCGCTCATGGCGCGCTTCCAGCGGGAGGGGCGCCCGCTGCCTAGTGTGTCGCCCATGCCTGCCGCCAC